>NZ_AKJL01000189.1 GCF_000282355.1 Pseudomonas sp. GM49 | reverse complement strand
CGGCGGCCCGCCGCCAGTGGTCAAGGATGTCAACGGCGCCAGGGTCCTCGCATTGCTCGGCGACTCGGTGACCACCGACCACATTTCCCCGGCCGGCAACATCAAGGCCGACAGCCCGGCCGGGCAATACCTGCGCAACAAAGGCGTGGAACCGCGGGACTTCAACTCCTACGGCTCGCGGCGTGGCAACCATGAAGTGATGATGCGCGGCACCTTCGCCAACATCCGCATCCGCAATGAAATGCTCGGCGGCGAAGAAGGCGGCAACACCCGCTACATTCCCACCGGGGAGAAAATGCCCATCTATGACGCCGCCATGCGCTATCAGGCTTCGGGCACGCCGCTGGTGGTGATCGCCGGCCAGGAATACGGCACCGGATCGAGCCGCGACTGGGCAGCCAAAGGCACCAATTTGCTGGGAGTGAAAGCAGTCGTCGCCGAAAGTTTCGAACGGATCCACCGCTCCAACCTGGTGGGCATGGGCGTGCTGCCATTGCAGTTCAAGCTGGATCAGAACCGCAAGAGCCTGAACCTCAACGGCAGTGAAACCCTGGACATCCTCGGCTTGACCGGCGTCGAGCTGACGCCACGGATGAACCTGACACTGGTCATCACCCGCGAAGACGGCAGCAGCGAGAAGATCGAGGTGCTGTGCCGCATCGATACGCTCAATGAAGTGGAGTACTTCAAGTCGGGAGGGATTCTGCATTACGTGTTGCGGCAATTGATTGCGTCGTAACTGACGAGCAATACACAGACAGACACCGCCTTCGGGCGGTGTTTTTATTTATGTCGCCTACATCCCTATAATCGCGCGCCGCTTGAAATGGTATCGCCCCAAGTATTGTGTCTGACACACAACCTGTGGGAGCGAGCTTGCTCGCGATCGATCGAAACATTCAGCATCAATGTTGCCTGACACTCCGTCATCGCGAGCAAGCTCGCTCCCACAGGGGATTAGGGGTGCACAGCGTAATCCCAACACAAGGATTTTAAATGCTTGCCCTGCCATGGACTTTTCTGGCCCTGCTCTCCCTCGGCTACGGATTGGCGCTGACCTACGGCCACCTCGATTGGCTGGCGGCAATCTCGGTAATGCTGCTGTTGATCGCCGGCTTCACCGTTCGCCAACAAGTAATCCCTGGTCTACGCATCCTCGGCCACGGCCTGTTCATCGTCCTGGCGCTGGCCCTGGCATTGCACTGGCTACCGGGCTTCCATAACGGTCGCGGCATTGCTCTGCAGCGCTTCAGCGAAAACGCCGTGTCGTTTTCCATGTTCCTGAACCTGGACAAACCCCTGATCGGCTTCTGGCTGCTGTTGGCCTGCCCATGGATTGTCGGTCGTTACTCGTTGCGCTCCTTCCTATATGCCACCGTGCTGGCACTGGCGTTGAGCGCCGTGTTGGTACTGGGCGGCGCGCTGCTTATGGGCATCATCGCCTGGGCGCCGAAATGGCCGGACCAGGCCTGGCTATGGATGCTCAACAACCTGTTGCTGGTAACCCTGGTCGAGGAAGCGTTGTTTCGCGGCTATATCCAGGGCGGGCTGAGCCGGATCATGAAAACCCTGCCCCAGGGTGAAAACCTCGCCCTGCTGCTGGCGTCTCTGATTTTCGGCCTGGGTCACGCCGGGGCCGGCTGGCAATGGGTTGTACTGGCGAGTCTGGCCGGGGTCGGTTATGGCCTCGCCTACCGTTTTGGTGGATTGGGCGCTGCCATCCTCAGCCACTTCGGCTTGAACCTGCTGCACTTCGGACTGTTCACCTACCCGATGGCGGAATAGTCACCGCAATGAACCAAACAGCCGTATGACAGAAAGTAACAGCCGAGCCTTGACCCTCCCCCCCTACACCACTAGAGTGCACGTTTTTAAAATGGCCCCGGTAGCAGTAGGCCACCGGAGATAGCCGTACGGTTGCGCTGGAATGGAATCCACCTCCTCTCCTTCCTCCTGCCTGTGCGGTTTTCATACTTGATATCGCAACTTGCGCAGCCCCTATGTTCAATAAAATCCTGGTCGTTTGCATCGGCAATATCTGCCGAAGCCCCACCGTCGAGGCCCTGCTTAAAAGCAGACTGGCCGAGCGCGGCATTGATGTGAGTTCAGCAGGCATCCACGCCCTGGTGGACAAACCCATGGACAGCACCGCGCTGGAAGTCTTGCGCGAACACAATGGCGACCACCCGGACCACAAAGGCCGGCAACTGACCCGCGAACTGCTGCAACAGGCTGACCTGATCCTCACCATGGAAACAGGCCACGTCAAACGCATCGTGCAAATGGCGCCGGAAGCACAGGGCAAAACGTTCCTGCTGGGCAAGTGGCAGAACAACCAGGAAATTCCCGACCCCTATCGCCAACAGAAGGTCGCCTTCGAACACGTCTACCAACTGATGACGCAAGGCGTCGACAGCTGGTCGCAAAAACTATAATCACCTCTTGTAAAAGTACCCCGCATGCAAAGCCCAAACAGCCTCCCCATCCAGGAACACCGCGACGACGATGACGACATCGATCTGCTCGCACTCTTCGGCACCTTGATCGATAGCAAGTGGATCATTGTTGGTATCACTGCGTTCTTTTGCGCGATGGGTGTTGCTTATGCCCTGTTGTCGACGCCGATTTACCAGGCGAATGCGCTGGTGCAGGTTGAAGAGAAAAAAGGCGGCATGGCTGCGCTGGGCGGCATGGCGGAAATGAGTGAGATGTTTGGTGGCACCTCTCCGGCGGTGACCGAGATTGAGCTGCTTAAATCCCGCGCGGTACTGGGCAAGGCTGTGGAGAACCTGAAACTCGACATTATTGTTGAGCCGAACTATTTCCCGCTGATTGGTCATTTTCTGAGCCGGCGCTTTGAGCCGGTGAGTGAAAACCAGGTGGCCTCGCCACTGCTCGGTCTCAACAGCTTCACTTGGGGTGGAGAAAAACTCGATATCTTCCAACTGGAAGCGCCTGATGCCTATCTGGGCAAGGGGTTGACACTACGCTCTGAGGGAAATGGTGCCTTTACTCTGCTGAATGACGATGACGAAGTCCTCCTTCATGGTCAATCAGGTGAGAAACTGGAGCAAAATGGCTTCAAACTGCAAGTTTCGACACTGAATGCCAATACCGGCGCTCTGTTCACTGTTACCAAGCAGCGTCGCCTCAATACCATTCTCAAGTATCAGGACGATGTGTCGGCCGCTGAACGTGGCAAAGAGTCCGGCATCATCGCGCTGTCGCTAGAAAACGAAGATCCTGATCTGGCTAACAAGGTGCTGGACGAGATCAACCGGCTCTACGTACTACAGAACGTCCAGCGTAACTCCGCCGAAGCCGCGCAAAGTTTGGATTTCCTAAGAACTCAGTTACCAGAAGTACGCAAACAACTGGAAAAAGCCGAAGGGCAGCTTAATGCCTACCAGACAAGCGCGCGCTCGGTCGACATCACCATTGAAACCAAAGCCGTGCTTGATCAGATCGTGGCCTTGGAAACCGCGATATCTGAACTCAAGCTCAAGCAAGCGGAAATGGAGCATCGCTTCACTCGCGAGCATCCGGCTTATCAGGCGTTAATGACCCAGACAAGCCAACTGGCCGGACAGAAAATCGCTTTAGAGAAAAAGGTGAAGAACCTGCCAGAAACACAGCAGGAACTCCTTCGCCTGGCCCGCGACATGCAAGTCACCACTGAAATCTATACGCAACTACTGAACAAAACGCAGGAGTTGGATATTGTTCGGGCCGGCACTGTCGGCAACGTACGTATTATCGATTCCGCTGACGCGAACATCGAAGAGCCGGTAAAACCTAAAAAAGCGCTAGTCGTGCTGATTGCCACCTTCCTTGGTGGACTGTTCGCCGTAGCTTTTGTGCTAGTCCGCAAAATGCTGAATCGCGGCGTGGAAGATCCAGAGGTCATCGAACAACTCGGTATCCCGGTTTACGCGTCGATCCCTCTCAGCAAGGGCCAGTCCCAGATTGAAAGCACATTGAAGGGCAATAGCCGCGCATCTACCGGCTCTCTGCTGCTTGCTGTAAATAACCCTGCCGACCTCGCTGTCGAATCATTGCGCAGCCTGCGTACCAGCCTGCACTTCGCAACCCTTGAAGCGAAGAACAACATCCTGATGATCTCCGGCCCAAGCCCGGCCGTGGGTAAATCCTTCGTCTCGTGCAACCTGGCCGCCATCATTGCCCAAACCGGACAAAAGGTACTGCTGGTCGACGCCGACATGCGTAAAGGCTACCTGAACAAAATGTTCCGCATGGACGTGAACAATGGCTTGTCCGACCTGCTCGCCGGCAAGATTGATCTGAACAAGGCAACCCACTCCACCGAAGTGGACAACCTGCACGTCATCACCCGCGGTCAGATCCCGCCAAACCCATCCGAACTGCTGATGCACAGCAACTTCACCCAGTTCCTGGAGCAAGTCAGCAACCAGTATGACCTGGTGATCATCGACACCCCGCCAATCCTCGCAGTGACCGATGCCGCCCTGGTGGGCCGTCAGGCCGGCACAAGCCTGATCGTGACCCGTTTCGGCGTAAACGCCGCCAAAGAGATCGCAGTGACCAAGCGCCGCTTCGAACAGAACGGCATCGTGGTCAAGGGTGCGATTTTCAACGCCGTGGAACGCAAAGCTTCAGCTTACGGCTACGGTAGCTACAGCTACTATCAATACGAATACGCCTCGGACAAAAAGTGACACCGGATATCAGGGCAGCGCCGCTGCCCTGATTCACCCATGAGAGCCCTCAGCATGCCTCGCCCGCACCCGCCCCCACGCTGGTACCTGATCCAGTGCAAACCCCGGCAAGACGCTCGCGCCGAGGAAAACCTGATTCGCCAGGGCTTCACTTGCTACCGACCAACCCAATGGATCGAACGTATTCAGCGTGGTCGCCGCAGCACCTCGGTGGAGTCTCTCTTCCCCGGCTACCTGTTTATCCAGCTCGACCAGCTCAACGACAACTGGCACCCCATACGTTCAACCCGCGGGGTGAATCAACTGGTGACGTTCGGCAAGCAGCCGATCGCAGTGGCAGACGAACTCATCGCGCAACTCCAGCAACAACTCAGCGAAAAACCGCCCGAGACCCTGGCACTGGAACCCGGTGACAGCGTGCGCATCAACCGCGGCAGCTTCAAGGAACTGGACGCTATCTTCCTCGCCCGCGACGGTGCCGAACGCATCATAATTCTCCTGCAACTCCTGCACCGCGAACACACCCTCAGCGTCCCGATCAACGCCATAGAAAAGACCCTGTAGGAGCCGAGCTTGCTCGCGATGGACGTTAACGATAACGCCTGCTCTCTGAGTAAACGCATCACCCCTGAGTCCATCGCGAATAAGCTCGCTCCTCCCCCCCTTCCTCACATACTCCAGAATCGATCGTATGATGGCTCGCGTAGTGGCCCACATAGTGGCACTTCGCCCAGCAAACACTGGGCTATCGGCTGCAATCGGCTTTTCACTGGTTATTGGTAATTTTGTCCGTCCGAACCCCATATGAGCCTGTTTTATGCCTTCACATTTCCTAACAAAACCGTAGAATACGCCGTCGGCTGAGGTATATTCCCATTCCGGCAGGATGCCATTGCACAAACCTCGCGCTGTGCAGAAGTCAAGGACAGACTCATTATCCTCCGAGCACAGTCTCGGCCTGCCTGATTGACCCTCTTCCCCAAAAATGCCAGCGCTCGCGCATCGGCTCATTCGTCGCACCCACGGCGCACGTTCTCAGGAAACCAACGGTCAATCCTGGGGCGGTAGCGTGCCCAAAACCTTGATATTGGCCAAGGCGAGTGCGTTCCCTGCCACGGATAAGGGAAACGCCACGACACAGACCGGTTTGTGCCAGAGGCTCAAACAGCAACTAAAGCTGCATGGAGTGAACACTCCATGCAGCAGGCATACCCAGGAAGGTTATGTCCAAATCGACGCAAGGGAGATTATTTTGATTCGCAAGCGCAACACCACGCAAACAGCCGATCGCGGTCTTACGTTCTGGACCCAATGGCTTGCCGCAATCTGCGCACTCATCCTCCTGCTCTGTGCACTGGCAACCATGAAGACCGGGGAAGTCGAAGCCCACTACCGGATACTCGCGGCATTCATACTGCTCGGCTCGGTACCCTCCTACTCCATGATGCAGGTCTACCATAAACACCATGGCTATCTGGTAGGACTTGGCCGATTGTTGGCTGGCTGGCTGGTACTACTCTCCGGCTTGACCGTCGTGGCGTTTATCACCAAAACCAGTGAGCTTTTTTCCCGCGAAGTTATTATTAGCCTCGCGCTCGGCGGTTTCGCACTCCAAGCCTGCCTCTATGTACCGCTGCATAACCTCTCCCGGCGTTACCAGCAAAAGCTGCAAGCCGCCCGCACCTCGCTGATTATCGGCACCGGCGACCTGGCCCAAGAGCTCGCGGACAAATTGGTTCGCAACAGAAACGAACCACTGGTTGGCTTGGTAGCTGCGGACGACCAACCCTCGCCCAGCAATGGCCTGTACCCGGTGATTGGCAGCCTTGCCCACCTGCGGGACCTGATCGCAACCCACCAGATTCGGCGCCTCTACATCGCATTGCCGCTGACAGAAGCCGAACAGATCGAAGGCCTGTACATCGACCTGCTGGACTCCAGTGTCGACGTCATCTGGACCCCGGACCTGCAAAGCCTGATCCTGCTCAATCACTCCGTAAGTGATATCGAAGGCCTTCCCGCCATTCACTTGAACGAGAGCCCACTGACGTCCTACCCCACCGCCGCCGCCTCTAAAGCGATAATGGACCGGACCGTCGCACTCATCGCAATCATCCTGCTCAGCCCCGTCCTGCTGGCCACCGCCATCGCCGTCAAACGCTCATCCCCTGGCCCGATCCTGTTCAAACAGAAACGCCACGGCTGGAACGGCAAGATCATCGAGGTCTGGAAGTTTCGCTCGATGCGTATGCACGACGACCAGGAAGTCAAACAGGCCAGTCGTGACGACCCTCGGGTGACCCGCGTCGGTCAGTTCATCCGCCGCACCTCCCTCGACGAACTGCCGCAACTGTTCAATGCCCTGCAAGGCCGCATGTCTCTGGTAGGACCTCGCCCTCACGCCGTGGCACATAACGATTACTACACCGGCAAAATCGACGCCTATATGGCTCGGCACCGAATCAAACCGGGGATTACCGGGCTTGCTCAAATCAGTGGTTATCGCGGTGAGACGGAAACCATCGACAAGATGGAAAAGCGTGTAGAGCTTGATCTCGCGTACATCAACAACTGGTCGTTGTGGCTCGATATCAAGATTCTGATCAAGACCCCCCTCACCTTGCTGTCAAAGAATATCTACTGAAGCCCGTCTGCTGCTCCTCACTGTAGTGCGCTCTTTCGCTGCGCACTCTTGACTCAAACGAACACCAATAAAATGGCCCGTACTCAATGAAAACCCTCTGCGTCTTCGGCACTCGGCCCGAAGCTATCAAGATGGCCCCCCTGGTTCTTGCTCTTGCCTCTGACGAACGCTTCGATGCGAAGGTTTGTGTGACAGGCCAGCACCGAGAAATGCTTGATCAGGTACTTGACCTGTTTGCGATCACCCCGGACTTCGACCTGAACATCATGAAGTCCGGCCAGGACCTGACCGATGTCAGCACAGCCATCCTGCAGGGCTTGAAAGGCGTATTTGCACAATTCAAGCCGGATATTGTGCTGGTCCACGGTGATACCGCGACCACCTTCGCCGCCAGCCTCGCGGCCTACTACCAACAAATTCCAGTCGCGCACGTTGAAGCGGGCCTGCGTACCGGCAATCTCTATTCGCCCTGGCCTGAAGAAGGCAATCGCAAGTTGACTGGCGCTCTGGCCAGCTTGCATTTCGCCCCTACCGAAACCTCGCAGTCGAACCTGCTACGCGAAGGCGTCAAACCCGAAAGCATCATCGTTACAGGGAACACCGTAATTGATGCATTGCTGGACGTAGTGGCGCGACTTGATAAGGACGAGGAACTCAATCAAAAAGCCGCCGCACCTGGTGCATTTCTCGACCCTTCCCGGAAATTGATTCTCGTAACCGGGCATCGTCGAGAAAGCTTCGGTGACGGTTTTGAACGAATCTGTAATGCGCTGATTGAAGTCGCCCAACAAAACCCTGAGGTCGATATCGTTTATCCGGTGCACCTCAACCCTAATGTTCGCGAACCCGTCAACCGGTTGCTTACCGGTATCGACAATGTCCATTTGATCGAACCATTGGATTACCTTCCGTTTGTCTACATGATGACCCGCTCTCACATCATATTGACCGATTCGGGCGGTATTCAAGAGGAAGCGCCTTCATTGGGTAAACCGGTGCTGGTGATGCGCGATACAACAGAGCGGCCGGAAGCAGTGGCCGCAGGTACGGTGAAACTGGTTGGTACTGAAACCACTAACATTGTCAGGGAGTTGAATCGTTTACTGACAGACCAAGTAGCCTACCGAACGATGAGTTTTGCCCATAACCCTTATGGCGACGGCGAAGCCTGTCAGCGCATTCTTGCAGCACTGCTCGCCCACGACACTCCCAAGTAAATATCCACTATTCAAGTCAACTCTACCTGTATTTAACAAACATTTATCAAGGACGTATAATGCCTTTTTCAACCATCTCCGTCATTGGCCTCGGTTACATCGGCCTTCCAACAGCGGCGGTCTTCGCTTCACGTAAAAAACAAGTGATAGGCGTCGACGTTAATCAAAACGCAGTGGATATCATCAATCGCGGCCAGGTTCATATCGTTGAGCCAGACCTAGATATGATTGTGCATGCAGCGGTTACTGAAGGTTATTTGCGCGCCACTACACAACCGGAACCAGCGGATGCCTTCCTGATAGCAGTACCTACTCCGTTCAAAGGGGACCATCAGCCAGACCTTGGCTATATCGAATCCGCAAGTAAAAGCATTGCTTCAGTACTCAAGAAGGGCGACTTGGTCATCCTTGAGTCCACCTCCCCAGTTGGCGCCACTGAGCAAATGGCCACTTGGTTAGCAGCTGCTCGACCCGACCTAAGTTTCCCTCAAACTCACGGGGAAGACTCCGACATCCGTATTGCACACTGTCCAGAACGTGTATTACCGGGCCATGTACTGCGCGAACTAGTGCAGAACGATCGTGTAATTGGCGGCATGACTCCAAAATGCTCAGAATTAGCCATTAGCCTTTACGAAATATTCGTTCAGGGCGAATGTATTGTTACAAACGCACGGACTGCGGAAATGTGCAAGCTTACCGAAAACAGCTTTCGTGACGTGAACATTGCTTTCGCCAACGAACTTTCAATGATTTGCGATGAATTGAATATAAGTGTTTGGGAGTTGATTAAACTTGCGAATCGCCATCCGCGAGTTAACATTCTTCAACCTGGCCCTGGCGTGGGCGGCCACTGCATTGCTGTCGACCCTTGGTTCATTGTCAGCAAAACCCCCAAGCAAGCTCGTCTTATCCGGACTGCAAGGGAGGTTAATGATAGTAAACCGCAATGGGTAATTGAAAAGGTTAAACTTGCAGTCGCAGACATTCTACTTGCAAACCCGAAAAAAACCGCAAGCGATATAACCATCTCCTGTTTTGGACTTGCCTTCAAACCGGACATCGATGACTTAAGAGAAAGCCCTGCTGTCGCAATATTTGAAAAAATAGTAGCGATCCATCCGGGGCCCGTATTTGCTATAGAGCCAAATATCGAAGAGCTACCCCCAGAACTCTCTAAAAAAGCATCTTTACAAAGCACAGAACAAGCACTAGCAGAAGCAGATATAGCTGTACTCCTAGTCGATCACAAAAGCTTTAAGGAAATAACAATTAACTGCCTAGCTAACAAAACAGTCGTGGATAGCCGCGGAATATGGACAGCCTGACAGACAAATCAATAAAATCTGATCTTTGATAACGCCAAAGGCCGGCCTCTTGCACTGACAGCGGCCGGCCAAACGCATTTAATCCAAACAAAAAAATTACAAATAATCAGATAAAATGTCTTCTCTACCAAACTTAAAATCAATCAACATCGAAAAACTAGTATATCTATTTATTGCAGCATCTCCTGGCGGCCTAAAAATATTCACTCTGGCAATTATTGGATTTTTCGCAACCGGACAAATACAAGGTGAAATAGCAAACGACCTATCAATAACTGCTTTTTTATTGATGCTAACAGCAATCGGTGCCGGCACTCAGATTCTGCACCTAATTCCAAAAGATAAAGACAGTTCAGAAAAATCTGCCGAAATATTAAAATCATTGCTTATTAAACTAATACCATACATTTTATCAATAAGCACCACACTATACTTACTGAATAAGCTCCTCCTAACAACACTCAACAAGCCACTAGAAGCATCCCTACTTCTCTTCACTTCAAGTATTTACTGGATCTTCAGGCATTACTACCTAGCCAGATCAGCCCTGAACAATCTCATAGTCCTTGAAGCAATCACCTGGATTGGAACTGCGTTAACTGTTATCAGTCTAAGTGCTTTTGGCAAACTAACCTCATCATATATCCTATTTTACTTATCAGCTACATACCTTATCTCCGTCATTACCCCTCTCGTTTCACTTATAAAATATCGCAGCAACCGGGAAACCAAAATAATAGCTGACGCCACATCTATAGGACTGTCAAACCTAGCAAGTGGCGGGATAATTAATCTCGCACCAAGCATATGCTTCCATGTTAGCGGTCCAGCGCTTGCGGGTGCCGTAGGCCTAATCACAAACATCTGCTCAATTGCACTTACAATTATACGAGCTTATTTACTGAAAAAAATTCCAGAAATATCGAACAGCATATCTTTCAATCTCAAAAAGGAGTTCGACTTAATATTTGATAAAACGTGCGCCACAACAACAAAAATTACTTTAATAAGTTTTATAGCAATACAACCTATTGCAATTGCTGTGACCTACGCAACTCAAGCAAAAGTCGGGCTATCTGCAATCATACTTTACTCATCATTGATAGCTGCATTTATTTGCACCCCACAGCTTTGCGCTACAGAGTCGGTCATTATAAATTTTTTTGAAAAATCAAAAACCATGCTACTAGTTAATTTAGCGCATGCAACCTTAACAATCGCAATTACATTATCGTTTTATATTTACCAGGGAGAATCTCCAGAAATATTTATAACCTTCCTAATCACATCGATAGCTTTATATATATTGCGAAATTACATAACTAGAAACATCGTAATTCGTGAAATTCTCGCAAGGAAGCCCTCATGAAAAATATTTTAATTTTTTCTACTGCCCCTTCTTCAGAAATGGGCGGAATCTCTACAGCTGTTAATCTGCTCACCACCGAACTAAAGAAGCAAGGACTATCGACAACCAACATAACCACTCACTCCCCTAAAAACGGGAAGATAAAAAATACCTTTCTTTTTATCAGTGCAATACTTTCACTATTTTTTACTCGATACAATGAAATCACCAATAAGTTACCTGCCAGCACAGTATATGTTCATGTCGGCCCAAAAGGTTCTTTAATAAGAAAACTTATTTTACTACACCTTGCAAAAACACTTGGCTCAAAAGTTTATTCACATTACCACTCAGCAACCTTTGAAAACTACTTACACTCCGATGGATTCTGGAAAAAGGCATTACTTTCCATATGCAAAAAATCTGACAAAAACATTGTACTTAGTAACTGGTGGTTCAATGTTTTTTCAAACTATAAAGTTACAAATCTTGCCATAGTCCCAAATTTTGTAGAAGCAGCACCAGACATAAAAGAACGAAAGCAGTCGCACAGCACTGAGAAGACAATCTTCTCAATTTCGCGCTTAGTTCAAGAGAAAAATATCCAACTTGTAATTGAAGCGATTGCACTCTTACCGACGAATTACAGTTTAAAGATTGCAGGGGACGGCCCTTATAGGAGTGAATTAGAAAAGCTATCCCATGACCTAGATATAGGCCACAGAATAGAATTTATCGGATGGGTAAATAAAGAGCAAAAATCCACTCTATACTTAAACAGTGATGTTTTAGCAGTACCAAGCTCTCACGATTCATTTGGATTAGTTTTCATTGAAGCTTTATCATTTGGCTGCCCCGTTGTAATCGGACCAAACCCTGCTGTCAAAGCTGCACTCAACGAACTACCTGGGGTTTATGAAGCGCAAAAATATACGGCGCAAGAAATAGCCGATTCCATTATTACAGCGACAACGAGTAACTTACAAAGAAAAATACTATCCTCCGCGTGCCAAGAAAAATATAGTGCTGACGCAATATCAATCGTATTAAAAAATACTATTTTTTCCGATGAATAGTCACACTTTGTTATAAACACGCGTGTAGTCCACACATCCGATATTTAAGATACGCAGTCAGCAGCATCCGCGCTACCGCAATAAAATAGACCACATGAGATCCTGCGAGTGATACTGACCAAGAAGCAAAAACTCAGTTCCAACCCTAAATCAACGAAAAAGCTTCACCCCCTGTTGCTATTTATCGGTGCATACTGCACCTACAACATTCTCGGTCTATTAAACATGCCTTGGAGCCTTCAAGGGGCATACAGCAAAGATCTCCCCTGGTCTTTATTTATAATTGGTTTAGCCGGTTGTATCACTGGTTATATTTTATTTGGCCGAAAAAAAGCACCATTAAAACATACTGAATTTCGATCTAGTAAATCTAAATCGCTTGGCGCGTTTTTTTTATTAATATTTGTCAGCTGCATAGCTTTTACAATCATTACCAACAAAGGCATACCGTTACTACTTGGTGAGGCACGCTTTACAAATTCCGCGATTATTTTCAATCTCGCACCGCTGTTTGGCTTCTGGATTATGTTTCGATACATATCAGATTTGGACATCAAGAAAAAGCCAAAGAAAGCTCCCGTCATATTTTACTGCGTAGGTATTATTATCTTTGGTTATCGCGCCCCTGCACTCATTGCGATGCTTACAATATACTTTTGTTACACAACATTTGAGTTCGACAAGAACAAAACAATAAAACACGCAGCAATAACTGCGACGGCATTTATCAGCATATCCGCAATATTCTCCGGCTATAGAATTTCGCAAGAATACGAGCTTAGCGATTTCTTTAAAAACGTAGACTTCCAGTACGTCGACGAACACAAATATGTCGCCCCTCTAGTACCTGTTTTATCAATGTTCGATTTCAGCCAACAAACAATATCGAGCATCGGCACTAATCTAAAATCACATATGAATGGCGCTCTCTTTTTGAGCAACTATGAGGCTTTGCTTCCAGGATCACATTGGGGAGCAAGAAACATTGTCGGGGATTTGACCGCTGCTCGCTGGGTCAATAATAGACCAATGAGTATCACACCAACCTTACAGGGTGCTTTATATATTGACTTTAGCTATGCCGGAGTCTTTTTAGGCTTCTTCATAATTGCAACAGCGATATGCCTAATGAAATCCTATGCGACTAATGGTAGCGCTTTATTCAAGTTCTCCTTCTGTTATCTTTTCACACTATCGCTACTATCAATCCATAGCGGGTACTGGGATATAAGCATACTTTTTTACTGCCTATTCCTTGTAATCATTAAAATTTTTGACTTGCTCAAAAATACATTCCCAAAACAATCAAGCTTTGCCTAGTAGGTTAAACAATGAAAAGAGTTAATTTTCTTGGATGCCCAATTGATATTTCATGCATGAGTGAAACCGTGGCAACTATTTGCTCATCTATTCACTCGGGTCATTTCACTCAGCATGTCGTTATCAATGTGGCTAAACTCATACACATGCGCTCGGACCCTCAATTAAATACGTCCGTTAGATCATGCGACATAATAAATATCGATGGAATGGGGATTGTATGGGGCGCGCGGTTCCTTGGCCACAAGGTTCCTGAACGCGTTGCTGGCGTGGATCTTTTCCATGAACTGCTCGCAATGAGTGCAGACAATGGCTTCTCTGTTTATCTTTTAGGTGCAGAAAATGAGGTCGTATCCTCCACAGCTAACAGAGTGCAGCAGCTATATCCAGCACTTAAAATTGCGGGATATCACCATGGCTATTTTTGGAACGATGAGAAAACTGTAGTTGAAAAAATACGTGAGTCTGGCGCACAGTTACTATTCGTCGCAATTACTTCTCCCAAGAAAGAAAACTTTATCAATCGCTGGCGAGAAGAGTTGGGAATTGATTTTGTAATGGGCGTAGGTGGAACGTTCGATGTCGTCGCAGGCAAAGTGAAGCGCGCGCCTCTCTGGATGCAACGATGGGGGCTAGAATGGTTCTACAGGGTAATTCAAGAGCCCAAAAGAATGTGGAAGCGTTATTTGCTAACGAACTCTAAGTTTGCATGGCTACTAATAAAAGAAAAACTTAGACCCACACCGAAAAAGACATCGAATAATTAACCATGGAAACAATTCTGCACAGACACTAATTTAACGTAAAAAAACCGAGCAACTTGTTTATGCAAAAAATAGTAACCAGTTCAAATGGAAACTCAAGATTCCACATACTAGATGCCAGCCGATTCTTTGCTGCAATATCAGTGGTTCTATTTCATTTTCTTTTCCTGAGCTGGTCGGGCAACCATACCAACTCAATATCATTCAATGTTATCGGCGAGTTTTTTAAGTACGGATATCTTGGCGTCCAGTTCTTTTTTTTAATTAGTGGCTTCGTTATTTTTATGTCCATACAACGAGGAGGTGTAATCGACTTCTTAGCCTCTCGCGCAGCTAGGCTATACCCTGCATACTGGTTTGCAGTCCTACTTACATCTTTTTTTATTTTTTTTATCGAAAAAAATACGCGCGGACTACAAGCTTTTGATATTTTTGCAAACCTCACAATGTTACAAAAATTTTTTGGAATTAAAAATATTGACGGCGTGTATTGGACTCTAGCTATCGAGCTTATCTTTTACTTCTGGATGGCATGTTTACTCGCATTTAAATCAATAACCAAATTTGAACTTGCAGCATTTGTTTTCCTGACTATATCTTTTTTATCAAAAGTCATCTCCTTTCCAAGCATCGTCAATCTCGTATTCCTTACCGAATATTCTCCGTATTTCATTTCTGGTGCTTTATTTTATCTAGTCACGCAGTCAGGCCCGACTACCACGAGGGTCAGCTTAATTATTGCCTCCTTCTTACTAGCCCAACACCAAGCAATTTTTTTACAGCTTCCAAAAATACAATCACAACACGCATCCCCATTTTCAGAGACAAGCGTCGCGCTAATTGTTACTTCGTTTTTTTTGTTTTTTTCAGTTATTAAACTCAATGGACTACCTAGGCCGAGTTCAAAAATTTATGCTTTTATGGGCGCGCTGACATACCCCTTATATTTAATCCATCAAGAAATTGGGTATATTATCATCAACATGCTCTCTGGAAAACTCGATAAATATGCACTTGTACTATTCACCTTGATTATTTGCTTAGTCATCTCCGCACTCATTTATTTATTTATAGAAAAGCGATACAGCAAGGCATTCCGAAAATATGTGACTCATGCATGCACATTATTTTATAAAAAAGTGCATCTTTCAAAAAGCTCTAACACCGCTTAAATTGCCGCCCCCAAATTAAAACTTAATACCAAACGACACTTCCACAGCAAAACAATTGAATTAGCACTTTATCTCATCAACTAACTGCAATCACTGCACTACTGTCACAAATCTATTAAATTTTTCGGCATAGGCCTCCAAATAAACGGAAGATTTTATTTGGTAAAACACCAGTTAGAGCAGTTGCTCCATAGCCAAGCGACGGTTTAAGTCAATGCTTTGACCCTAGCCCACTAAGAGAACTAGGAAAAAACGCAAACTAAAGCTTTCTTTAGTAAAATCTAGCTTGCATTGTAGACACTTCCTGCAATAACCTTATCTCCAACACCCCCCAAGGATTAATCCTTTCAAGGAGCATGATTATGAAAAAACTACTGGCCATCGCCCTCGCTACCTCCATCAGCCTGCCATTGATGGCTGCTGAAACCGCTCCAGCAAAGGCGCCTTCTACTGCTGCAAAACCTGGAGCATCTTCTGAGTTGTCCCTGTCCACTCCAATCGCTGGCGGTGTAACCGTCGGTACTGGTCTGGCAATCGGCGCTGGTGTAATCGCTGCCGGTGTTGCTGCTTCCAACAGCGGCGGCGGCGGTAACGACGGTACCCCAGGTACTACCGGCACCACTGGTACTACCGGCACTACTGGTACCACTCGGTAACAGCCCCCCGCTTAAAGTTCGATACGCTAACCTCCCAGCCTTGCTGGGAGGTTTTGTTTTGCCTATTCCCTTCGAGCAATTTCTACAATGAATCGCGCGCTTCCCTTGGCCATGCTGGTTGGCCTGACCCTACAAGGCTGCATTTTCTCCCCTGGTCAGCACATGGACACGGGCAATCTGGTACGTGAAGGCTCCCCGGAAAGCAGCCGTATCGAGCTGGTTCCGATTACACCAAAACTGGTGGCCATTGAAGCGGCCGCGGACCATTCGAACGTGGTTGCACCGGAGTTGCTGCGTTACCAGCCTGCTGAGTACCGCATCGGTGCCGGTGACCTGATTTACATCACTGTCTGGGATCACCCGGAACTGACCGCTCCGTCCGGCCCACAACAGCAAATCGAAGCGAACGGACGCCTGATTCGCCCGGATGGCACGCTGTTCTACCCCTATGTAGGCACCATCGAAGCGGCTGGTAAAACTATCGACGAACTTCGCTCGATTATTGCCTCGCGCCTGTCCAAGGTTGTTGCCGAGCCTCAGGTGGATGTCAGCATCCTGCGTTTTGCCAGCCAGAAAGTGGTCCTGTCGGGCGCATTTGGCAAAACGGGTCAGTTGCCCATCACCAACACCCCGCTGAGCCTGTTGGACGCTGTCGGCCAAGGTTCGGTGCAAGTTGGCACTGCGGACATTTCCGGTCTGGTGCTCAAGCGCGATGGTCATGAATACCTGATCGACCTCGACGCACTCAATCGCAAGAACTCGAATCTGCACAATCTCTACCTGAAAAACGGCGACCAATTGCACCTGCCCTACAACGACCAGAAAAAGGTCTATTTGTTGGGTGAAGTTGTCTCCACGCGCTCGCTTGTCTTCAAGGGCAGCAACATGAACCTCACGGATGCCCTTGGCAGTGTCGGCGGCTTGCGTCAGGAAACTTCCAGTGGCAAGGAAGTTTACGTAATCCGCGGGGTCGAGAACCTGGCGGATGAGCCGGTCAAGGTTTTCCAGATCGATTTGAAGTCGCCGTCGGCCTTTGCCCTTGCCCAACACTTCAAACTGCAACCGCAGGATGTGGTTTACGTTGGCCCGGCCGATGTCACCCGCTGGAACCGCTTTATCAGCCAGGTATTCCCTACGGCTAACCTGCTGAGCGTTGGTGCCAACATCAAAGACGACTTGGGCAACACCAACTAAGAACTGGAATTCTTGTGAAATTTCTGCGACTGGCCACCCTGGCGGTGGCCTCCTTGCTGGTGAGCGCCTGCAACCCGTTGATGACAGCTTCCATGGACACGCTGAAGGCCGCGTTCGAAGGGCCTGAGCCCTTGGAGCTGACCCGCCAGCAGGTCGATGCAACGCCTTACTACCAGATCACCATCACGGCCCCTACGGGTGAAGCCGTGATGGCACTGGTGCGTCTGCAGGATGGCGTGGGTTTCTGGATGGCCTCGACTCGCCAGATCCTGATGCTTGAAGACGGCCTGGCCATTCGCAGTGTCGGTTTCAACGACAATCTGGATGGCACCCGTTTCGAGGGCGTATCCCCATTCAAGACGGGCTTGCACCGTATTCCCGATGGGCTGGAATCCCGGCGCCAGGTGGACTTTATCGACGGTTATCGGATGGGTGTGAATGTCACCAGCCACTTCAAGAAGAAAGGCCTGGAGACCGTGCACATCCTCGACCGCGATGTGGAACTGCTGCGCGTGGACGAAGAGATCGCGATGGACGGCCTGGGCTTCACCGCGCAGAACCGCTACTGGGTCGACCCCGCCGATGGTTTCATCATGGCCAGCGAGCAACACCTCACCCCCGAATTGCCCCTACGCATTGTTCAAGTGCGCCCGAATAAGCCGGTAGTGCAATGATTTTTCGCTCTTCCTGGCTGCTTTGCTGCAGCCTGCTCATGACTTTTGCCGCAAATGCCGACTCGCTGGTCACGGTGCGGGGCGATGCCGCCAAGCCCGGGCGTTACTCGATTGTGGACGGCACGCGCCTGCATGACGTGCTGCTGGAGGCTCAGGTGAGTCCCAAGGCTTATCTGCTCGGCGCAGCCTGGTTGCATACCCCTCTGCGTGATGCGCAGGAGCGTCTCAAGGTGGGTGTTCTTTTCGATCTGTCGACCTTGCACAGTAATGCACTGGTGGGCGATCAGGTTGGGTTGGCAACACTTGCCGCGCGCCTGCGCGACAAGGTGCAGGCCATGCCGGTGACCGGGCGCAAGGTCGCCCAACTTGACCCGGTGCAGGTTGAATTGGACCGCATCAATAACCGTTTCCTGAGTGATAGCGATGTGCTGCTTTACCCGCTTCGCCCAACCACGGTGCGGGTCGAAGGCGCGGTTCTGGGTGAATGCGAATTGCCGTTCCAACCGTTACAAGCAGCGATCGACTATCTCAAGGCTTGCCCGCGCGATCCAAACGCTGACGCCGACTGGCTCTTCGTGATTCAGCCTGACGGCCGGGTATTCAAGGACGGCGTGGCTCTGTGGAACGAAACCACATCCGTACCACCTGCCCCAGGCGCACGCATTTATGTGCCGGTGCACAACAGCAAACAAGGCGATCCCACACCTGATCTGAATACCGAACTGGCTGCCTTCATTGCCACCCAGCCATTGCTGGAGGTGAAGCCATGAAGTATCACTTAATCCCTTGCTTGTTGCTGGGTTGCAGCTCGTGGGCGGTGGCAGAGCCGCGTTATACCCAGAATGACTTTGGTGGCGTGGGGCTGCTGCAAACGCCTACTGCGCGTATGGCGCCTGCGGGTGAGTTGTCACTGAACGCTAACCGTACCGATCCTTACAGTCGTTACAGCGTGTCGTTTCAGCCGTTCGATTGGTTGGAGGGCTCGTTTCGCTACACCGCTATCTCTAACCGCGATTATGGTTCAGAAGAATTGAGTGGCAACCAAAGTTTCAAAGATAAGGCAATCGACGCCAAGGTACGCCTGCTCGAAGAAACCCACTGGATACCGCAAGTTGCTCTAGGCGCACGAGACGTCGGTGGTACTGGTCTATTTTCCAGCGAGTACTTTGTAGGGAACAAACGTTTCGGCGATTTCGATCTCAGTCTCGGGCTCGCCTGGGGTTACATTGGCAATCGTGGTGACATGGACAACCCACTGGGTTGGATAGATGACAAGTTCGACACTCGCCCGGATTCGACGGGCTTGGTTGATACGTCCGGTAGCTTTAATGCAAACAGCTACTTCCGAGGATCACCGTCCTTCTTCGGCGGTATGACCTATCAAACCCCTTGGGACCCGCTGTCGCTCAAGCTGGAATATGAAGGCAACGACTACCAACACGAGCCCCTGGACAACAACCAGATCCAGGACTCGCCAATCAACCTCGGCTTCGTCTTCAAAGCCAACGACTGGATCGATCTGCACGCTGCCTGGGAACGCGGCAACACCGCGATGTTCGGCATCACCATGCACACCAACTTTGCCACCCGCAAGGCACCGACCAAGAGCTTCGACCCGAAGCCTGAACCTGTGTCCGACACCAAACCCATGGTCGCGCCGCAAGATGTGCAGTGGGCCGGTGTCGCCAAGCGCCTGCAAAACAACGCGGGCTACACGGTTTCACGCATCACCCAGCGGGATTCCGAGGTGGTCGTCTATGGCGAACAGGGGCGCTATTTCCACACGCCGAAAGCCGTGGGCCGCGCTTCGCGCATTCTGGACAACAGCGTCAACGACGAGATCGACTGGTTCACCATGGTCGACACGCGTTACAGCCTGCCGGTCGAGGAAGTCAGCCTGCCTCGGGATACCTTCCGTGAAGTGGTGCAAGAGGATCGTCCGCTGGAAGACCTGCGTCGGGTGACCGAGATGACCGTCCCGGTACCGCATCAGGAAAAGACCCTGTTCCAGCAAAAGCCTGACCCGCTCAGCTATGGCTTGGGGCTGGGCTACAAGCAAAACGTCGGCGGCCCCGACGGGTTCCTGTTGTACCAGTTCAGTGCGGACTTGAATGGCGAGTATCGCTTCAAGCCTGACCTGTGGTGGAGCGGCACCCTGAGTGCGAACCTGGCGAACAACTTCGACAAGTTCACGTACGACGCACCTAGCGGTCTGCCGCGTGTACGTACGGATCTACGCCAGTACATGACGACTTCGGAAGTCACCATGCCGACCTTCCAGATGAACAAGGTCAAACAGCTGGATGAGGACCTTTACGGCATGCTGTATGGCGGTTATCTGGAATCGATGTTCGCCGGTGTCGGTGGCGAAGCGCTGTATCGTCCGATGGGCGAACGCTGGGCCGTGGGTGTGGACATGAACTGGGTCAAGCAGCGTGAATTCGATCAGGGCTTTGGTCTGCGTGACTACAGCACCGTCACCGGTAACGCTACGCTCTACTACCGCAGTGCCTTCCAGGACATTCTCGGTGCAGTCAGCGTTGGGCGTTATCTGGCCAGGGACTATGGGGTTACCCTGGACCTGTCCCGCGAATTCAACAATGGCGTGCGTTTCGGTGGCTGGGTGACGGTGACCAATGCGACCAAGGAAGAGTACGGCGAAGGTAGTTTCGGCAAAGGTATTTACTTCTCGATTCCGTTCGACGAATTGATGGCCAGTTCTACCACGCGCCGTGCCACCCTGGCGTGGACACCGCTGACCCGTGACGGTGGTGCCGCACTGGCTCGCAGTTACTCGCTGTACTCCCTGACAGAGCGTCGCAACATCGACCTGTTCCACAACAACTTCTACAAGGTCACCGAATGAAGCAGCGAATCCTGCGTGCCCTGCCCAAGCTGGCGTTTTTCGTGATCTTGCTGGTGCTGTGTTTCGCCGGGATGCGCGGCGAGCCGGTGCCTCAGGTGTTCGACAACCAGGACAAGCTGCATCACTGGGCAGGTTTTGCCTGCCTGACGGTGAGTGCTTATCTGGCGTTCCCTGGTACGCGGTTGATCTGGTTGTTGTTCTGGCCGTTGGTGGGTTCGATGGTGATTGAGCTGGAGCAGAGCTTAATGCCGCTGCGCAGTGCGTCATGGGGCGATATGGTGGCCAATGCTACGGGTGTGACGTGCGGCATGTTGGTGATTCTGGCGTGGCGCGGGTATCGGAATACGAAGCTCAAAAAGGTGTCTGTGCTGGCGTCGTAAAGCGCTAGCCGTCCCGATTTACTGTAGGAGCGAGCTCGCTCGCGATGGTCTATCAGGCAACAACGGAGTTGACTGAACGAACATCGCGAGCAAGCTCGCTCCTACATTTGTTTTGTGTTCCTTCCTTTGGCAGGGCGTCGCTTGTTGAAAAATAAACTCAACAAATCCCCTCCCCCGCCGACACCCTGTCAAAGCCTCACGGATTGAAAACGCCATGCGTAACAACCAGCCTATTACACAACGCGAACGAACCTTCCCCGCTCAGCAACGGCTGATTTCCACCACCGATGCCAAGGGCATGATCACCTACTGTAACGACGCCTTCGTCGAGATCAGCGGGTTTTCTCGTGATGAGTTGATTCGTGCGCCGCATAACCTGGTGCGTCACCCTGACGTGCCGGCGGCGGTGTTCGCGCACATGTGGGGCACGCTGAAGCAAGGCTTGCCCTGGATGGGCATTGTGAAGAACCGCTGCAAGAGCGGTGATCACTACTGGGTGAACGCCTATGTGACGCCGATCTTCGAAGGCAATCAGGTGGTCGGTTACGAGTCGGTGCGGGTCAAGCCCACCGCCGAGCAGATCCGCCGTGCCGAAGCGCTCTACCAACGCATCAACCAGGGCAAGTCGGCCATTCCTTCCACCGATAAATGGCTACCGGTTCTGCAGGATTGGTTGCCGTTCATTCTGGTCAGTCAGTTGAGCTTCATGATCGGGGCGTCGCTGAACTCGCACTGGGGTTTTGCCCTGGCGGCCGGTCTTTCGGTGCCTCTGGGCTTGCTGGGTCTGAGCTGGCAACAGCGCGGTCTCAAGCGTTTGTTGAAACTGGCTGAACAGACGACGTCTGACCCGTTGATTGCGCAGATGTACACCGACAGCCGTGGTGCCCAGGCGCGTCTGGAGATGTCGATCCTCAGCCAGGAAGCGCGTCTGAAAACCTGCCTGACACGTCTGCAGGACACTGCTGAGCACCTGACCGATCAGGCGAAGCAGTCCGATGCTTTCGCCCACAACAGCTCCAGCGGCCTGGAACGTCAACGGGTCGAGACCGAGCAAGTGGCCACCGCGGTCAACCAGATGGCCGCGACCACCCAGGAAGTCGCCAGCCACGTACAACGCACCGCCGACGCCACCCAGGAAGCCAATCGCCTGACCGGTCGTGGTCGCGACATCGCCGGGGAAACCCGCGAAGCCATCCAGCGCTTGTCGGTGGTGGTCGGTGAAACCGGTGTGACCGTGACTCAACTGGCGAAGGACAGCAACGAAATCGGTGGCGTGGTCGACGTGATCAAAGGCATCGCCGACCAGACCAATCTGCTGGCGCTGAACGCTGCCATTGAAGCGGCCCGTGCCGGTGAGATGGGTCGTGGTTTTGCGGTGGTGGCCGACGAGGTTCGTCAACTGGCGCAACGCACCAGCGAGTCCACCGGGCAGATCCATGCGCTGATCGCCAAGCTGCAGCAAACCGCCGGCACTGCGGTGCAAACCATGGAAGCCGGGCATCGTCAGGCGGAAGAAGGCGTGGCGCGGGTACTGGAAGCGGACCAGGCACTGGTGGGCATCAGCGAAGCGGTGGCCAACATCACCGACATGACCACCCAGATCGCCGCCGCAACCGAAGAGCAAAGTGCCGTGGCCGAAGAAATCAGCCGCAACATCAGCAATATTTCGGCCCTGGCTGACCAGACCTCGGAGCAGGCGCAGAGCTCGGCATTGCTGAGTGAAGAGCTGACCAAGACTGCGAATACCCAGTATTCGTTAGTGGAGCGGTTTAACCGTTGATCGACACTTGAAATAAAAGGCCCCGCAGCCTTCGCCAGCGGGGCCTTTTTTTGGTGAGAAAATAAGTCATCACATGGATGACCGCGAACCTACTCATCGATAGAATCTCTACGCGGCTGGCATCCGAATCAAAAAGCAACAATCAAGCTCCCACACGCCCACAAACTTTCGACCATGGCCTTGAAGAGCAACCCACTGGAAATGGATCATCTAAATGCAACAAGAGAAAGATAAGGTAATATTCGCAAACCAACTCCGCGCGATAGCCATTATTGCCGTCATGATTATCCATTTATGCGGAATCTACTGGGTGGCGCGAGACACGGTTTCGGCTTATATATTCGCCCCGGCAATCGAAGGCCCATCCTCCAGACTACTGGGGTGGTTATCACCACCAACGGTAAACTACGGCCCATTTGGCGTTGCTATTTTCTTTCTCATCAGCGGATTCGTAATACCTTTTTCATTAGCTAAATCATCACCGGTAGAGTTCTTGATATCCAGATTTCTTAGAATTTACCCCACCTACCTGACAGGCACAGCTGTCATGCTGCTTTGCATTTGGCTTTCGAGTCACTACTGGGGCAAAGAATTCGCAATGAACGTAGAGGTGCTGCTGGCCAACCTTTCACTTGTACACTCAAACATCCTGATAAAAACTATTGATCTTGTAAACTGGACACTCGCAATCGAAATCAAGTTCTACCTTATCTCCGCAATCCTTTACAGCGCTATAAGAAAAGCAAACCCGCTGCCAATTGTATTTCTGGCGGTGGCCACGCTCTGCTTCACAGACTGGTACCCCGTAGCGCACTCCATCATTAACTTTACCCATTTCAACCTGTCCATTGAGTCAATCAAAGTAGAGCTCATGGTTGTGTGCTTCATGTTCATAGGCACCTTTTTCTATTTTCACTTCTCTGAAAAAATCACCACCATAGAACTAATTTCATACTCTTCAATATTGCTTCTTCTGATTTTGATGTGCTGGACACGAAACTCCTGGGCAGACCAAATCCCAAGCACACCACAAAATTATATTTATGGCCTTTGTGTATTTGTCGCAGCCTACACCCTTAGAAAATACTTCCGGCCATTTGCACCATTAGATTTCATTGCTAAAATCAGCTACCCTCTTTACATAACCCACTCCTTAATCGGCTATTCAATTATCCGAATCGCAATGGACAAAAACATCCCTTACTTTGCAGCCTTATTGATCGCCGTATCAATTATTATTGCCATATCTTATGCACTGCACATAACGATAGAAACAAAATCAATTGACTTCGGAAAAAGCCTTATCAGGAAGCTGCGCAACAACCCCCCCCAGAACCAACTTGAACTCAATCAAGCCAACTCTAACACCTAGTTGTTAATGCTTATTGCCGGCGCCCCTTCCCCAAGGGGCACTATTATTCAAGCATTCAAATACTCGCCAATATCCGTACCACACCATCTAACATGAGGATTTGGAAGCCTATTGATCAACGAAGAAATTCGGCCACTTTCCCTGCTGTAGCCGTCAAATGCTGCTCATGGGTAAACCCGGACGCCTTCAACGGCTTCAAATCATGATCCCCCGCCACCAGCCAGAACACCTCGATACCCGGCGATAGCGTATAACCCTCGACCGCCTCCCGGCTGCCCAACGCATCGCGCTCACCCTGCACGATCAAGGTCCGTGTCTTCAGCCCGGCCAAATGTTCGACCCGCGGCTTCTCCGGCTTGCCCACCGCATAGAACGGATAGCCCAGGCACACCAGCGCATCTGCCCCCAACTCATCCGCCAGCAAACTGGCCATGCGACCGCCCATGGACTTGCCGCCTATGGCCAGTGGCCCGGCGACATGGCGTCGCACCTGGGCATATACCTCGCGCCAGCACTCCAGCAGTTTCGGCGCCGGGTTCGGCGGGCGTTTGCCGCCATCGAGGCGCCGCTGCGCCATGTACGGGAACTCGAAGCGCAACACGTTGACGCCTTGCGCGGCGAGGCGTGCAGCCATGTCGCTCATCCAGTCGCTGTCCATCGGTGCGCCGGCGCCGTGGGCGAGGATCAGCGTCACCGCAGCCTTGCCAGCCGCGGCATTCCACAACCATCCATGATCCCGCACACACTGCGCCCATTGATCCCCGTCAATACCGGCCTTGTGCCCTTTGTCCATGCTTGCCTCGCTTTCAGTCTGCCTATAACTCCGGCCGAAGGGTGCACTGCCTTGCGCTGCGCGCTCACTTCGGCTGAACCGTGGATGGGGAACCATGAACACTTCTATCAGTACCGCCTACAACTACAAGGTGGTCCGCCAATTCGCCATTATGACGGTGGTGTGGGGCATCGTCGGCATGGGGCTCGGGGTTTTTCTCGCGGCCCAGTTGGTCTGGCCCGAACTCAACTTCAATTTGCCGTGGACCAGCTTCGGCCGCCTGCGCCCGCTGCACACCAACGCAGTGATCTTCGCCTTCGGCGGCTGCGCCCTGTTTGCCAGCTCGTTCTATTCGGTGCAACGCACCTGCCAGACGCCATTGTTTGCGCCGAAAATCGCCGCGTTCTGCTTCTGGGGCTGGCAACTGGTGATTCTGCTCGCGGCCATCAGCCTGCCGCTGGGCTACACCAGCTCCAAGGAATACGCCGAGCTGGAATGGCCGATCGACATCCTGATCACCATCGTCTGGGTCGCCTACGCCATCGTGTTCTTCGGCACGATCATGCAGCGCAAGACCAAACACATCTATGTCGGTAACTGGTTCTTCGGTGCGTTCATCATCACCGTGGCGATACTGCACATCGTCAACAACCTGGAATTGCCGGTCAGCTTCACCAAGTCCTACTCGCTGTACGCCGGTGCCACCGACGCGATGGTGCAATGGTGGTACGGACACAACGCCGTGGGCTTTTTCCTCACCGCCGGTTTCCTCGGGATGATGTACTACTTCGTGCCGAAACAGGCCGAGCGCCCGGTGTATTCCTATCGCTTGTCGATCGTGCACTTCTGGGCGCTGATCACCCTGTACATCTGGGCCGGCCCGCACCACTTGCACTACACCGCGTTGCCCGACTGGGCGCAGTCGCTGGGCATGGTGATGTCGCTGATCCTGCTGGCACCGAGCTGGGGCGGGATGATCAACGGCATGATGACCCTGTCGGGCGCCTGGCATAAGTTGCGCAGCGACCCGATCCTGCGCTTCCTGGTTGTCTCCCTGGCGTTCTACGGCATGTCGACCTTCGAAGGGCCGATGATGGCGATCAAGACGGTCAACGCCCTTTCCCACTACACCGACTGGACCATCGGCCACGTCCACGCCGGCGCGCTCGGCTGGGTGGCGATGATTTCCATCGGCGCGCTGTACCACATGATCCCGAAAGTCTTCGGCCGCGAGCAGATGCACAGCATCGGCCTGATCAACGCGCACTTCTGGCTCGCTACCATCGGCACCGTTCTGTACATCGCCTCGATGTGGGTCAACGGTATCGCCCAGGGCCTGATGTGGCGTGCGGTGAACGAGGACGGCACGCTGACTTACTCCTTCGTCGAGACCCTGGTGGCCAGCCACCCTGGCTTCGTCGTGCGGCTGGTGGGTGGCGCGATCTTCCTCACGGGCATGTTGCTGATGGCCTACAACACCTGGCGCACCGTGCGGGCCTCGCAGCCTGCCGCCGTCGCCGCTGCCGCGCAGATGGCCTGAGGAGTCCGCCATGAAACACGAAACTATCGAGAAAAACGTCGGCCTGTTGCTGCTGCTGATGATCCTGGCCGTGAGCATCGGCGGCCTGACCCAGATCGTCCCGCTGTTCTTCCAGGACGTGACCAATAAACCAGTGGAAGGCATGAAGCCCTACACCGCGTTGCAACTGGAAGGTCGCGACCTCTACATCCGCGAAGGCTGTGTCGGTTGCCACTCGCAGATGATCCGTCCGTTCCGTGCCGAAACCGAACGCTACGGCCACTACTCGGTGGCCGGCGAAAGCGTCTGGGATCACCCGTTCCTGTGGGGCTCGAAACGCACCGGGCCGGACCTGGCGCGGGTCGGCGCGCGTTACTCGGATGACTGGCACCGCGCGCACTTGTACAACCCGCGCAACGTCGTGCCGGAGTCGAAGATGCCGGCCTACCCGTGGCTGGTGGCCAATCAGCTCGACAGCAGCCACACCGAAACCAAGCTGCGCGCCATGCGCACCCTGGGCGTGCCATACACCGACGAGGACATCACCGGTGCCGTCGCTTCGCTCAAGGGCAAGAGCGAGATGGATGCGCTGGTCGCCTACCTGCAAGTGCTCGGCACTGCGATCAAGAGCAAGAGGTGAGCCATGGTTGTTGAGATGAGCACTGGAATGATCCGCGGCCTGGGCACCGTCGTTGTCTTCATCGCCTTCGTCGGCCTGACCCTGTGGGTGTTCAACGGCAAGCGCAATCCGGAATTCGCCGAAGCGCGCCTGCTGCCGTTCGCCGACGAGCCACAACCCGACATCACCGAAGATTCAGCAACAAGGAGTACCCGGCCATGACCACCTTCTGGAGTACGTGGATCTGCGTACTGACCATCGGCAGCCTGATCGGCCTGACCTGGCTGTTGATCGGCACCCGCAAGGGTGAAACCAAGGGCAGCGTCGACCAGACCATGGGCCACAGCTTCGACGGCATCGAGGAGTACGACAACCCGTTGCCGCAATGGTGGTTCATGCTGTTCGCCGGCACCCTGGTATTCGCCGTCGGCTACCTGATCCTCTATCCGGGCCTGGGCAACTGGAAAGGCATCCTGCCCGGCTACGAAAATGGCTGGACCGGCGTGCACGAATGGGAAAAGGAAATGGCCAAGGCTGACACGAAGTTCGGACCGATCTTCGCCAAGTTCGCGGCAATGCCGCTGGAAGAAGTCGCCAAAGACCCGCAAGCGCTGAAAATGGGCGGCCGCCTGTTTGCCTCCAACTGCTCGGTGTGCCACGGCTCGGACGCCAAGGGTGCATTCGGCTTCCCCAACCTGACCGACAGCGACTGGCGTTGGGGCGGCAACCCGGAAACCATCAAGACCACCATCATGGGTGGCCGGATGGCGATGATGCCGGCCTGGGGTGAAGTCCTGGGGGAAGATGGTGTGAAAAACGTCGCCGCTTATGTGCGCCATGATCTGGCCGGCCTGCCCTTGCCTGCCGACAGCAAGGCCGACCTGCAAGCCGGACAACAAGCCTTCAGCACCACCTGCGTCGCCTGCCATGGCGCAAACGGCCAGGGCACCGAAGCCATGGGCGCGCCGAACCTGACGCACCCGGCCGGTTTCATCTACGGCACCAGCCTGACGCAGCTTGAACAGACGATTCGGCATGGCCGTCAGGGCCATATGCCGGCGCAAAACGAACTGCTCGGCAACGATAAGGTGCAATTGCTGGCCGCGTATGTGTACAGCCTCTCCCACGGTTTGAATACCGAGCGCTTACAGGCTGAAGACAACCGCGAATAAATCCCGACCGCTCTGCTGCCGCATTCTCCCGGATGCGGCAGTTCCCTGCCCCTTTGCGACGCATTGTCGCACCCTCTTTGACTCTTCCTTTCGGTTCCCCGGATTCAGGTCTAAGCTTCCCCCGATGCGGACTGGCCGGTGCCGGTTCCAGGTCGACCCTGAACGATGTGTTCGACGAATCTGCCCGATGACAGGCCGCAAAGGCTGGTAGATACCGGCTGTCGCGCCAATTGCCTTCGGTCAGCCAAACGTTGCGTTTGAACACACCTCGTTACATCCGACCTGACCCCCTCGCCTGATCAGTCCGCCAGGACGTTTTGCCCACGGGCAATTTTGTCCCTACGCGGCGCATGGAAAGGCCGCAGAATCAGCATTTGAAAGCATTGACCCAGGTCATGGCGCGTTGCAATGACCCCCTGCTTTCTCCATACTTGCGGCCGATTTTTAATCCTAATAAAACACCCAAACCGTGGAACCTTAGAATGAGCACAGCAATCAGTCCGACTGCTTATAACTATAAGGTAGTCCGCCAGTTCGCCATCATGACGGTGGTCTGGGGGATCCTTGGCATGGGGCTCGGTGTCTTCATCGCCTCACAGCTCGTATGGCCGGAATTGAACTTCGGTCTGCCGTGGACGACTTTTGGACGCTTACGCCCGTTGCACACCAACCTGGTGATTTTCGCCTTCGGTGGATGTGCACTGTTTGCCACTTCTTATTATGTCGTGCAGCGAACCTGCCAAACGCGACTGATTTCCGACAGCCTCGCCGCCTTCACCTTCTGGGGATGGCAAGCGGTGATCGTCGGCGCGATCATTACCTTGCCGATGGGTTTCACCACCACCAAGGAATACGCGGAACTGGAATGGCCCCTGGCTATTCTGCTGGCCATTGTCTGGGTCACCTACGGTCTGGTGTTCTTCGGCACCATCGTCAAGCGCAAGACCAAGCACATCTATGTGGGTAACTGGTTCTACGGCGCGTTCATCGTCGTGACCGCGATGCTGCACATCGTCAACCACATGTCGCTGCCGGTCAGCCTGTTCAAGTCGTACTCGGCCTACTCGGGCGCGACGGACGCGATGATCCAGTGGTGGTACGGCCACAACGCCGTGGGTTTCTTCCTGACCACCGGCTTCCTGGGGATGATGTACTACTTCGTGCCGAAACAGGCCGAGCGTCCGATCTACTCCTATCGCCTGTCGATCGTGCACTTCTGGGCACTGATCACCCTGTACATCTGGGCCGGTCCGCACCACCTGCACTACACCGCTCTACCGGACTGGGCGCAGTCCCTGGGCATGGCGATGTCGATCATCCTGCTGGCTCCGAGCTGGGGCGGCATGATCAACGGCATGATGACCCTGTCGGGCGCCTGGCATAAGCTGCGCACCGACCCGATCCTGCGCTTCCTGGTGGTGTCCCTGGCGTTCTATGGCATGTCGACCTTCGAAGGTCCGATGATGGCGATCAAGACCGTCAACTCGCTGTCGCACTACACCGACTGGACCATCGGCCACGTACACGCCGGCGCTCTGGGCTGGGTGGCGATGATCTCGATCGGCGCCATCTACCACATGATCCCGAAACTGTTCGGTCGTGCGCAGATGCACAGCACCGGCCTGATCAACACCCACTTCTGGCTCGCGACCATCGGTACCGTGCTCTACATCGCTTCGATGTGGGTCAACGGCATTACCCAGGGCCTGATGTGGCGTGCAATCAACGACGACGGCACCCTCACCTACTCGTTCGTCGAAGCGCTGCAAGCCAGCCACCCTGGTTTCATCGTTCGCGCCCTGGGCGGTGCGTTCTTCGCCACCGGCATGTTGTTCATGGCCTACAACGTATTCCGTACCGTACGCGCCTCGAACCCGGCTGAAGCCGAAGCCGCGACCAAGATTGCCGTAGTTGGAGCTCACTGATGAAGCATGAAGCAGTCGAGAAGAATATTGGCCTGCTGGCCTTCTTCATGGTCATCGCCGTCAGCGTCGGCGGCCTGACCCAGATCGTTCCGCTGTTTTTCCAGGATGTCACCAACAAGCCGGTCGAGGGCATGAAGCCCCGCACCGCCCTTGAACTGGAAGGCCGGGACATTTATATCGCCAACGGTTGTGTCGGCTGCC
>NZ_AKJL01000188.1 GCF_000282355.1 Pseudomonas sp. GM49 | reverse complement strand
AAGCCACTGAAGGCGCGTGGCGTAGCGGTTCGAGCGTTTACCGCAAGGGTCAGGCTGGCGCTCTTGAACCCATGCCGAAAATTCCCGTAGCCGGGTTTGCGGCGCTGTGCCGGGAGCTGGACATTGGCGCGCAATACCAGCAACACATCAAATCCATCCTGCTGCCCGCCACACCCCGGGCGCAGCAGGATTTGCAGCAGGATTCGGTTGCGAGCGAAAAAGCGGCCTTTCATTTGGCCGCACTGATCGCCCGATTGAAGGGCGACATCAGCGATCACGCCTACGGCAAGCTGCTCGACATTCGGCATGATCGTGCCGGTATCAGTCTGTATGGCCAGCCTTTGCTCTGCCATCGTCTGTCGCTCATGGGCTTCAGGATGACCGGCATCGTGTTGTTCAGCGCGGTCAGTGAGCCATCGCTGGCCCAACAAGCCGTTGAGGCCTTGACCCCCGACAGCCTGAAGTTCTGGCTCGACTGGTCGCAGCGGATTCCGCTGTTGCCGGGCAAGGAGTACGAGCAGTACCAGTTGTTGCAGGCGTTCTTTGCCAATGGCCCGCAGGGTGTGGTCGATGCGATGCTGCGCAAGGAAGATATTTACCAGCAAAGCCGTTTGTCCGGTCCGTTGATCGCTTATGTGCCGGATGATCCGGATCATCCGCTCAAGGAATATCCATCGCTGACCGCGTTCATGAAATCGCTGATCGGCCAGTTGCGCGATACCGAGTACCAGGCCTTTTTCAGCCGATTCGTGGCGCACAGGGACAAGGGCCGTTTTTTCGCCCGGGTCAAAGAGCGCCTCACCACCTTTACCTGGCATCAGCGCGAACCGCTGGACATGGGGCCGTGGTGGCGTGAAACGGCGGTCGAAAATCCCGATGCCGAACCGGTCACCAACCAGATCGCCGGCGAACTGTGGCAAACACTGTTTGTCGAGCGGCGCGACAAGGCTATCGCCGATGCCCGCCACATTGCCGTACCGACCGACGATGAGGATGCCCAGGCCCGTTTCAAGCGCCTGACAAGTTACCTGTCGATCGGCTGGAACCTCTTCAATTTCGCCGCGATGCTGGTGCCCGGCCTGGGTGAAGCCATGCTCGGCGTCATGGTCGCGCAAATGCTCGCCGAACTGGCGGAGGGCATCGAAGACTGGAGCAAGGGTGACAAGGAAGAGGCCTCGGCGTACCTCAACGGCGTATTGATCAACTTCGCGCAACTGGCACTCATGGGAGCCGGGCATGTCTTGCCAGGCGGTGTGCCGACGCCGATCAAGGTTTCGCCGTTCGTCGAGGGGCTCAAACCAGTGGAGGTAGCCGGCAAGCAGCGCTTGTGGAATCCGCAACTGAGTCCCTATGAGCATTCAGTGACCCTGCCGGTGGACGCGCCGATCAGCGACCACGGCCTGTACTCGCACCAGCAACAGGACTTCCTGCGGCTGGAGGATAAAACCTACAGCGTGAAACAGGACGCGGTGACCGGGCAGCATCGTTTGCTGCATCCGACCCGCGTCGATGCCTATCAACCCTTGCTGGAACACAACGGCGCCGGTAGCTGGAGGACCGAACTCGATCAGCCGCTGGAATGGGATAAAACCCGCTTGCTCAGACGCCTGGGGCCACCGGCGCAGGAGCTTTCCGACGAGACCCTCGGGCAAGCACTGACCGTCAGCGGCGTGCACGAGAACGTGCTCAGGCGGCTGCACGTGGAACATGAAACCCCGCCGGTCATGCTGGTCGACACGCTCAAGCGTTTCAAGGCGCATGCCGATGCGGCGGCTTGTGCGCAACTCATCCTCGACGGTCGGATCGGTGAGGAGTGGGCCGCATTCGTTCCGAAATTCATGACCGAATTGCCCGGATGGCCCGAGGGCAAAGCCATTGAAATCTTCGACCAGGCGGACGAGGCAAGCCCGTTGGTTAAAGAGGGGTACGCGGATGCGCAGCCGGCGCAGACACTGAGAATATCGCGTCAGGACCTTGTCGCCGGGAAATTGCCAGAGCGAGTCATCGATTTTCTTGATGAGCAGGAGCTGCGCGAGGTTCTGGGCCAATGGCTGGCCGGCGACAGAAAGGCGCGAATCGAAGCCATACGTACGTTATTGGCCACGCAGGCAGGTAAATCCACCAGACGACTTTTCGACAGCCTGAATGCGCTTCGTGAGCGCTCGGATAACCCGTTGGTGCAGTTGCTCAAAGGAGATTATCCGCAGCTCTCCACCGGTATGGCTGAAGAGCTGATACAGCAGGTCCAACCCTCCGATCTGCGGCACCTGAGTGCAAAAAAGCGCGTGCCGCTGAAGCTGGCGCAACAGGCGCGGGAAGCTGAACGGCAAGTGCGCCTGACTCGGGCTTATGAGGGGCTTTACCTCGAGGAACTGCACACCCTCGACAGCGACCGGCTGGTCTTGCATACGCTTGAAACCTTGTCGGGCTGGCCAGCGGATCTGCGTCTGGAAATCCGTGAATATTCCGCCCAGGGTGCGTTGCTCGACAGCATCGGCGCGCAGAACGCGACACAGCGCAAGGTGCTGGTTGTCGGCGCCGATGGAAAGTATCAGGCGCGGGACGGGCTCGATCTGCATCTGCACGGTAACGACTCACTGTATGCCTGCATCCTGCACGCACTGCCTGATCAGGCGCGAGTGGCGCTGGGGTATGAGATCCACGACGCCGTCAAGCTGGAGGAAACGATCAGGGCGCAGCCCCTGGCCCGTGAACGGCTGGAGCCAGTCCTGCTGGAAAACCCGACCCTCAGGCCCGCTTACGATCCAGCCACCATGCGTTTGCGCGGCGGCATGCAAGGTTATGCGCAACAAGTGCCGCGCGGCATGGGGTTGCGGCGGCGCGCGCGTTCACTGTATCCGGGCTTCTCGCCCGAACAGGTCGAAGCGTTGCTGACGGGGTTTACACACAATGGCGGCTCAGTCGATCTACGGCTGACCGCGCTGGAGGCCGAGTTCAATCAGTTGAACCAGACATTGCGGCGCTGGGTGGATTCACCGACGAGCTCTTTTCGCTTCAGCGCGGCGGGGCGGGCCGAGTGGCAATCGCGCGAGCAGCTGTGCAGAGTGATTCGGCAAAGCTGGCAGCGGACCGGACCCGCAGGTTTTGAGGCTCCGGGCGTGGTATCGCCCCAGGCGCTGGAACTGGACGGTTTCCCGCTGATTCATCGACACCTGGCCAGCCTGCCGAAGCTTGAGGCCAATTTCGACCATGTCACCAGCCTGAGCCTGCGCAGCGCACAGCTGCGCAACGAGCATATGGCTTTTCTGAATTCGTACCGCCGTGTCAGGTACCTCAATCTGCAGGACAATCAGCTCACCGCCTTGCCTTCAGCGATCAGCGAGATGCCTCATCTGGCTAACCTTTTCCTTAATGAAAACCGCATTGAACTGGATGCCGTGGCGGTGGGTCGCCTGAAAAAACTGACGCGCCTGCAATTTTTGGGGCTGCGTGGTAATCCGCTGAAACTCATCCCGGACATCAGCCGGATGCCACGCCTGCAAGTGTTGCAGCTCAACGAAACGGGGCTGGAAAGCTGGCCCATTGGGCTGTTTGCCCAGTTGCGACCACGCAGTATTTATCTGGATTTGCGCAACAACCCGATCAGCCAGATCCCCGTCGTTGCGCCCGGTTCGTTCCGTGCCGAGTTACTGGCAAGGACTCTGATCAGCCGCGAATCGCAATGGATCTCGGCGGATAACCTCGACACCCTCAAAATGTACATCGAATCGGTTGGCATGGACCCCGAACGTCCGTACCCGCCCCGAGGCACGGTGGACAGCGCGGACTGGTCGGCGGGCTTGACCGAGCGGCAATGGAAACTCAAGCAGGAGAGCTGGAACGAGGTCGAGGATGAATTCGACTCGCTACCGTTCTTCAATGAAATCCGCAAACTCACGATGTCCGCTGACTTCAAGGCCGGGGGCGATTATCAGGTGGATCTGACGGCCAAGGTCTGGCGAATGATCGAGGCGATGGAGGTTGACAGTGAGCTGCGGGTGAAGCTGTTCACCGAAGCCGCCACACCCACCGAATGCGTGGATGGCGGGACGCAGTTGTTCAATGCCATGGGCATGCAGGTGTTGATCCATGAGGCCTATGCGTTGCAACGCGTAGATCTGATCGAGGCGCAGTTGCTGGAGCTGGCATGTGGCAAGTCCCGGCTCGATGAACTCGGTGCAATCGCTCGCCAGTGGGTCGCGGCGCGCGTGGCGGCCGGCGAGCACTTTCGCAGGGTAGACAGCCTGGGGAATGTGACCGGCACCATCGACGAGGTCGAGGTGCATCTGGCGTACATGACCGATCTTGCCAAGCGTCTCGACCTGCCATGGCAGGCGCGGGGCATGCAGTTCCGCAACATTGCCGGGGTCAGCAAAAAGATGATTGAAGCGGCGTTCGAGCGGATCGTCGCGCTGGAGGAGGGGGATTTGCTGGTGGAGCGGATTCTTGACCAACCGCTGTGGCGAACCTGGCTGGAGTCGACAAACAGCGAAGAACTCAGCGGTTTGAAAAGACGAATCGACGCCACCACCGAGTTGCAGGATGCCTTGCAGCGACGGGCCGAGGCAGTGGCGCCGGCTGACCAGACCGCCGTAGAGCAGGAGATCAAGGCGCTTTGTCGCGAATTGGGCAAAAAGGAAGACGAGTACGCCGCAGATCTGCTGATGAGCGACGAGGCTTATACCCAAGCGCTGAGTGAGATCGATCAGCAGGTCAGGCAGCGTCTTCTGACGCTGACTCGACAAGCGATGGATCGAGCCCGGTTGCCGCGATTGAAAATTTCTTCCGCTCAATAAGAACCGAAAAGGCCAAGGCCTCGACATAAGAGTGTGGGAAGTGTCTTCAGTTTCCGAGGGTTTTTCCTCGTGCGCAAAGCGCTTTCCTGCATCGTTAAACGCTTATCGACAGGCCTTGTTCAACAGCTCTCGAAGTTACTTCACGAAAGCTACAAGACCTTGTGCCATTGCCTACGGTTGCGCCAGAATCCGCCGGCTTGTGCACCTAGGGCCTGGCCTCTATCGTTTCCCTGCCACTGCCCATCAGTGGTCGGGTTTAGTCGCCCGCTGGTAATTGAAGTTGCACAAGCGTCCATCAGACAGGTGTTTTCTACCTGCATTTGATGGTGGCTGTGCGCAGGGCACCTTCGGGTGCGCCGGCTTCTTCAATTCCCCGGTCCGACTAACCTGCGTACAGCCGCCACCCCATTCGTTTAGTCGCGAAGTGGTGTCAGCATCACTTATGGAATTGAAGATCATGTTCAAGGTAACGCCAAACCCTCCGGAAACCGATCCGGCATCGCCCTACGAATCCCTCGACTCCAACAAACTCCACGAAGCCGCCGAACGCGCACTCGACCATCACTTCCCACCTACCGAAAAAAAACCACCGAAACGCAAAGGCCAACTTTTCAGCGTCTGCCCGGACGTCAACACCGAATCACTGCTGGCCAATGCTTCGCAAGATCTGCTGTCCATCAGTGCAATCGCCGCCGACCTCGCCGACCATGTGCAAGGCTCAAGCCGCTCCGTGGCTCTGGCACTCAGCCGCATGGCCGATGGCGCGCATTTGCTGGTGGATAAAGCGCTGGATCACCTGGATGAACCGGAAATGGCGGCAGTAATCGCCAAACAAACCAACTGACGAAACCTGCGTTCGATTCTGTAGCAGCTGTACGCAGGCAAACTCAGAACAGGAAATACCGCTGTGCCATCGGCAATACATCCGCCGGTTCACACCAGAGCAACACACCGTCGGCCTTGACCTGATAGGTCTGCGGATCGACATCGATGTTCGGCAGGTAGTCGTTGTGGATCAGGTCGGTTTTCTGCACCTCGCGGCAACCTTTGACCACGGCGATTTTCTTCTTCAAACCCAGGGCCTCGGGAAGGCCGGCTTCCTGCGCGGCCTGGCTGATGAAGGTCAGGCTGGTGGCATGCAACGAGCCGCCGTAGCTTGCAAACATCGGGCGGTAATGCACCGGTTGCGGGGTCGGGATCGAGGCGTTGGCGTCGCCCATCAGGCTGGCCGCGATGGCGCCGCCCTTGAGAATCAGTGTCGGTTTCACGCCAAAAAATGCCGGTCGCCACAGCACCAGGTCGGCCCATTTGCCGACTTCCACCGAACCCACTTCGTGACTGATGCCATGGGTGATCGCCGGGTTGATGGTGTACTTGGCAATGTAGCGTTTGGCGCGGAAGTTGTCGTTGCCTTCACCATCACCAGGCAAGGGGCCGCGCTGTTTTTTCATCTTGTCGGCGGTCTGCCAGGTGCGTGTGATGACTTCGCCGACCCGGCCCATGGCCTGGCTGTCGGAGCTGATCATCGAGAACGCGCCGAGGTCGTGGAGGATGTCTTCGGCAGCAATCGTCTCGCGGCGAATGCGGCTTTCGGCGAAGGCCACGTCTTCGGCAATGCTCGGGTCCAGGTGGTGGCAGACCATCAGCATGTCGAGGTGTTCGTCAATGGTATTGCGGGTGAACGGCCGGGTCGGATTGGTGGAACTCGGCAGTACGTTGGCAAAACCGCAGGCCTTGATGATGTCCGGTGCGTGTCCGCCACCGGCACCTTCGGTGTGATAGGTGTGAATGGTGCGGCCCTTGAAGGCGGCGAGGGTGGCCTCGACGAAACCGGACTCGTTGAGGGTGTCGGTGTGGATCGCCACCTGAACATCGTACTGATCGGCCACGCTCAGGCAGTTGTCGATGCTCGCCGGCGTGGTGCCCCAGTCCTCATGCAACTTGAGGCCGATGGCACCGGCCTTGACCTGTTCGATCAACGGCTCCGGCAGGCTGGCGTTACCCTTGCCGGTCAGGCCGATGTTCATCGGGAAGGCATCGGCGGCCTGGAGCATGCGCGCCAGGTGCCATGGTCCGGAGGTGCATGTGGTCGCATTGGTGCCGGTGGCTGGCCCGGTGCCGCCGCCGATCATGGTGGTGACGCCGCTCATCAACGCCTCTTCGATCTGCTGCGGGCAGATGAAGTGGATGTGGGTGTCGATACCGCCGGCAGTAAGGATCATGCCTTCGCCGGCGATGACTTCGGTGCTGGCGCCAATGGCGATGCTGACGTTGGGCTGGATGTCCGGGTTGCCGGCCTTGCCGATCGCGGCGATGCGCCCGTCCTTGAGACCGACGTCGGCCTTGACGATGCCCCAGTGATCGATGATCAGTGCGTTGGTGATCAGGGTGTCGACCACTTCGGCAGCCAGCAACTGACTCTGACCCTGTCCGTCACGGATGACTTTGCCGCCGCCAAATTTCACTTCTTCGCCGTAGGTGGTGAAGTCCTGTTCCACTTCGATCCACAACTCGGTATCGGCCAGGCGCACCTTGTCACCGACGGTGGGACCGAACATGTCGGCGTAGGCTTGTCTTGAAATTTTCATGCGCTTGCCTTGGGGTTTAATTGGATTTGAAATCGTTCGCTGCGCTCACTATCGCGAGCAAGCTCGCTCCCACAGAGGAACGCGATCAACTGTGGGAGCGAGTTTGCTCGCGATGACGCCAGTGCGGCCGCAGCGTTACTTAAAGATCACCCATGATCCGCCCGGCAAAGCCGAACACCCGACGGTGCCCCGCCAAATCCACCAACTCCACCTCGCGGCTCTGCCCCGGTTCGAAGCGCACGGCCGTACCGGCGGGGACGTTCAGGCGCATGCCGCGGCTGGCGGCGCGGTCGAACGTGAGCGCGTCGTTGGTTTCGAAAAAGTGGTAGTGCGAGCCGACCTGGATCGGCCGGTCGCCGCTGTTGGCCACCATCAGGCTGAGGGTACGCCGGCCTACGTTGAGTTCGATCTCGCCGGGCTGGATCTGGTATTCACCGGGAATCATCAATGGGCTCCTTGGAGAATCTTGTAGTAGAGGGCAGTCGGCTTGTAGCGGCCGCTCGGGTCGCAGGCGTAGTCGGGAATTTCGCCGGCGCGGGTGTAACCCAGCGCCTTGTAGAAATCTTCCGCCGGCGAGCCCGCTTCGGTGTCGAGGTAAAGCATGCCGCGCTTGTGCTGCAGGGCGGCCTGCTCAAGCGCAGTCATCAATTGTTGGCCGAGACCGCGACGTCGCGCCTGTTCGCGCACCAGCAGCTTTTGCACCTCGGCACGGTTCAGTCCGTTGGCTTTCTGGCACAGCGTCAGTTGCACGCTGGCCAGCACCTGTTCGTCCTTGACCACCACCCACAGCAACACATTGCCCTTGTTCAGGTTCTCCTGAACTTCATCAAAATACGCGCGGGCCTGGGTGGCATCGAGGTCGGCCATGAAGCCGACACTGGCGCCATAGCCGACGGCATCGAGCAGCAGGTCAATCAGTCCCTGACGATAGTGCGCAAAGCTTTCAACGTTGACGCGTCGCAGTTGGGCGGGGTTCATCGGGTATCACTCCTTGCTGGCGCTCGGCGGTTGCGCGCCAGGATTGAGGGTCAGTTGCATGAAGGTCAGGTCCAGCCAGCGACCGAACTTGGTGCCGACCTGCGGCATTTGCCCGGTGGTCACGAAGCCGATGCGCTCATGCAAGCGAATGGATGCGGCGTTACCGCTTTCGATGGCGGCGACCATCACGTGCTTGCCGCAGCCTTTGGCGCGCTCGATCAGTGCTTCCATCAGTTGCGGGCCGAGGCCATTGCCACGCTGGTCGCTGCGCACGTAGACCGAGTGCTCGACGGTGTGGCGGAAACCGTCGAAGGGTCGCCAGTCGCCGAACGAGGCGTACCCGAGCACCGAGTTGTCGGCATCGACAATCACCAGAATCGGATAACGCTGGGATTGCCGGGCACTGAACCAGGTCTGGCGGTTTTCGAGGTCGACCGCCTGCTCGTTCCAGATCGCCGTGGTGTTGAGCACCGCGTCGTTGTAGATGTCGCGAATGGCCGGTAGATCAGCATGCACGGCATCGCGAATGTGGTAAGTCATGGCGCGACCTCAGGCGATGGGTTGGTGGACGGTGACCAGTTTGGTGCCGTCGGGAAAGGTGGCCTCGACCTGGATTTCCGGGATCATTTCCGGGATGCCTTCCATCACCTGTTCGCGGGTCAGCAGGGTGGTGCCCAGGTGCATCAGGTCGGCCACGGTCTGGCCGTCGCGGGCACCTTCAAGCAGCGCGGCGGAGATGTAGGCCATGGCCTCCGGGTAATTGAGCTTCACACCGCGAGCCAAACGCCGCTCGGCCACCAGGCCGGCAGTGAAGATCAGCAGCTTGTCTTTTTCGCGTGGGGTCAGGTCCATCGTAGACATCCATAATCGGCAGTTAAAAGGTGTTGGATTTGTAAATACAAATCCCCTGTAGGAGCGAGCCTGCTCGCGATGGCGTCGGCACAGTCAACATTCATGGCGCCTGACACACTGCAATCGCGAGCAAGCTCGCTCCCACAAAAAAGCAATTCAGGTGCTCCATATTCTGGGTGATACGGCCTCGCGACCCAGAAGGGCAGGGCGTAACAACTTCCAAAGTTCAATCAACCATCCCCGCGCCAACAACGCTTCACTGGCCAGACACCGTGCAACCAGCAACCCAGGCAGTTGGGTCAGATCCCCGCGCACGTCGTTGGGCAGCGAGCGGCAGGTTTCCAGCAAGTCGCTATCGATTTCCCCGGTCACCAACAACGTCGCAAACACCGGTTGCCCATCCAGCCCGATGGGCGAATCAAGCAAACCATCCGCCCCGACAATGCGCTGGCGCTCATGCCAGAGCAACTGACCGTTGCGACGGATATCCAGTTGCGCCTGGAAGTGTCCAAGGTCGAAGCGCTCGCCACTGGCCGGGCGGCCCAGGGCCACGACATCCCAGTAGAACAGCCGCGCATCGCCTTCAAGGTCAATAGTGGTGCTGAGTTCAGCCTGGGCAGCGCTGAAAATGATCGTCTCCTGGGGCAGCCACTCCAGTGTCGCACCGGCCTCCACCGTCAACTTCAGCTGCTGATAAGCGGGGCCGGCGGCGCGATACCACTTGGCCGCACCGGGGCTGGTGATCTGTGCCCAGGCATCGCGTTCGACACTGGCCGAGATATCCAGCCGATCACCGCCGGCAATCCCGCCGGGTGGGTGGACGATGATGTGCTGGCAGACTTCCGGTCCTTCGGCATACAGGTGTTTTTGTACCCGCAGCGGACCTTTGTGCCGGCGCAGAACCGGGCGCGAGGTCTCGCCGAACCGGGCATAACCCAGTTCGAGCTCGGCATGCCAACTGGGCGTGAACAAAAGGGAGGCAGGTAGATTCATGGTTTCTAATTATCGTTAGGATGCTACAGATTAGATCGAACCTTAGATGGTAACCAAGCCGCGCACACCTTCGGCTTCCATATTCTCGCCGCGACCCTGTTGCACGATTTCGCCCCGGGACATCACCAGGTATTGATCGGCCAGTTCGGCGGCGAAGTCGTAGAACTGCTCGACCAGTAGAATTGCCATGTCGCCCCGGGCGGCGAGTTTTTTGATCACTGCTCCGATTTCCTTGATCACCGACGGCTGGATGCCTTCGGTGGGCTCATCGAGGATCAGCAGGCGAGGGCGACTGGCCAACGCACGGCCGATGGCCAGTTGTTGTTGCTGGCCGCCGGACAGGTCGCCCCCCCGGCGTTGCTTCATTTGCAGCAGCACCGGGAACAGCTCGTAGATGAACGCCGGCACTTCCCTGGCTTCGCTACCGGGGAAACGCGACAGACCCATCAGCAGGTTTTCTTCCACGGTGAGGCGGCCAAAGATCTCCCGGCCTTGCGGCACGTAGGCAATGCCGGCATGCACGCGCTGGTGTGGCTTGAACGTGGTGATCGGTTTGCCCTCCCACTTCACCGCTCCTTCCTTGGCGGGCAGCAGGCCCATCAGGCATTTGAGCAGGGTGGTCTTGCCCACGCCGTTGCGCCCGAGCAGGCAGGTGACCTCGCCGACCTTCACGTCGAATGTCAGGCCGCGCAGGATGTGGCTTCCGCCGTAGTATTGGTGCAGTTTGTCGACTTGCAGCATGTTCGAATTCCTTCTGTTTTACACAGAACCCTGTGGGAGCGGGCTTGCCCGCGATGAGGGCGGTACATCCAATATTTTCGTTGACTGACACACTGCCATCGCGGGCAAGCCCGCTCCCACAGGTTATGTATTTGCAGGTTTAACGACCGAGATAAACCTCGATCACCCGCTCGTTGTCCTGCACCTGCTCCAGCGATCCTTCGGCCAGCACGCTGCCCTGATGCAACACGGTGACGTGGTCGGCGATGGAGCCGACGAAACCCATGTCGTGTTCCACCACCATCAGCGAATGCTTGCCCGCCAGGCTCTTGAACAGCTCGGCGGTGAATTCGGTTTCGGCGTCGGTCATGCCCGCCACCGGTTCGTCGAGCAGCAGCAATTGCGGGTCCTGCATCAGCAGCATGCCGATCTCCAGGAACTGCTTCTGGCCGTGGGACAGCAGGCCGGCCGGGCGATTGACCGAGCTGGTCAGGCGAATGGTCTCCAGCACTTCGGCGATGCGATCTTTTTGTTCACCGTTCAAGCGCGCCCGCAGGCTGGCCCATACCGACTTGTCGGTTTTCTGTGCCAGTTCCAGGTTCTCGAACACGCTCAAGGCTTCGAACACCGTCGGCTTCTGGAACTTGCGGCCGATACCAGCCTGGGCGATCTGCACTTCGCTCATCTGCGTCAGGTCCAGGGTTTCGCCGAACCAGGCCTTGCCGTGGCTGGGGCGGGTCTTGCCGGTGATCACGTCCATCAGCGTGGTCTTGCCCGCGCCGTTGGGGCCGATGATGCAGCGCAACTCACCGACGCCGATGTACAGGTTCAGATTGTTCAGCGCGCGGAAGCCGTCGAAGCTGACGCTGATGTCTTCCAGGGTCAGGATGGTGCCGTGGCGCGTGTTCAAGCCTTTGCCGGCACGTTGGCCGAGGCCGATGGCGTCACGGCTGCTGCCGGCGTCCTTGTTGGGTTCTACGGGGAAAAACGCCGGTTCGAGCATGAATTCAGCGGTTGCCGTGATTCTCATGATTCACCTCTTTTCTTCAGCAGACCGATCACGCCTTTGGGCAAATACAGGGTCACGACGATGAACAATGCGCCGAGGAAAAACAGCCAGTACTCGGGGAAGGCCACGGTGAACCAGCTCTTCATGCCGTTGACCACACCGGCACCGAGCAACGGGCCGATCAAGGTGCCGCGACCGCCAAGGGCCACCCACACCGCCGCTTCAATCGAGTTGGTCGGCGACATCTCGCTCGGGTTGATGATGCCGACTTGCGGCACGTACAGCGCACCGGCCAGACCACACAACACCGCGCTCAACACCCAGACAAACAACTTGAACCCGCGCGGATCGTAGCCGCAGAACATCAAGCGGTTCTCCGCGTCACGCAGGGCGGTCAGCACCCGGCCGAACTTGCTCTGCGCCAGGCGCCAGCCGATGTACAGGCTCGCCACCAGCAACAGCACCGTGGCGAAAAACAGCACCGCGCGGGTGCCCGGTTCGGTGATGCCGAAGCCAAGAATAGTGCGGAAGTTGGTGAAGCCGTTGTTGCCGCCAAAACCGGTTTCGTTGCGGAAGAACAGCAACATGCCGGCGAAGGTCAGGGCCTGGGTCATGATCGAGAAGTACACGCCCTTGATCCGCGAACGGAAGGCGAAGAAGCCGAACACCAGCGCCAGCAGCCCCGGTGCCAGTATCACCAGGCACAGGGTCCAGAGGAAGCTGCTGGTGCCGGTCCAGAACCAGGGCATTTCGGTCCACGACAGGAAGGTCATGAACGCCGGCAGGCCATCGCCCGAGGCCTGGCGCATCAGGTACATGCCCATCGCGTAACCGCCGAGGGCGAAGAACAGGCCATGGCCGAGGGACAGCAGACCGGCGTAGCCCCAGACCAGATCGAGGGCCAACGCGACGATGGCGTAACAGAGGATTTTGCCCACCAGGGTCAGCGTGTAGGCGGAGACGTGCAGCGTGCTGCCCGCCGGCAACAGCGACAGCAGTGGTAACGCCAGCAATAGAACGAGGATCACCGTACCAATGGCAATCGTGACTTTCGGGCCGGCCTTTTGTGTGGCCTGGAGCATCAGGGGCTGGTTCATCAGTCGATCACCCGTCCTTTGAGTGCGAAGAGACCTTGCGGACGTTTCTGGATGAACAGAATGATCAGCGCGAGGATGAGGATCTTGCCGAGCACGGCACCGATCTGCGGTTCGAGAATCTTGTTGGCTATCCCTAAGCCGAATGCGGCCAAAACACTGCCGGCCAGCTGGCCGACACCACCAAGCACCACCACCAGGAACGAATCGATGATGTAGCTCTGGCCAAGGTCCGGGCCGACGTTACCGATCTGGCTCAGGGCCACGCCACCGAGGCCGGCGATGCCCGAGCCGAGGCCGAAGGCGAGCATGTCCACGCGCCCGGTGGGCACGCCGCAGCAGGCGGCCATGTTGCGGTTCTGGGTGACCGCTCGCACGTTCAGGCCCAGGCGCGTCTTGTTCAGCAGCAGCCAGGTCAGCACCACCACGAACAGTGCAAAGGCAATGATGACGATGCGGTTGTAGGGCAACACGAGATTGGGCAGCACCTGAATCCCGCCCGACAGCCAGGCCGGGTTGGCCACTTCGACGTTCTGCGCGCCGAACAGCAACCGGACAAGCTGAATCAACATGAGGCTGATGCCCCAGGTGGCGAGCAGGGTTTCCAGCGGACGGCCGTAGAGGTGGCGAATCACCGTGCGCTCCAGCGCCATACCGATGGCCGCGGTGACGAAAAACGCCACCGGCAATGCGATCAATGGATAGAACTCGATGGCCTGCGGCGCGAAGCGCTGGAACATCAGTTGCACTACATAGGTCGAGTAGGCGCCGAGCATCAGCATCTCGCCGTGGGCCATATTGATCACGCCGAGCAGGCCGAAGGTGATCGCCAGACCGAGGGCGGCGAGCAGCAGTATCGATCCCAGTGACATGCCGCTGAATGCCTGACCGAGTATCTCGCCGACCAGCAGTTTGCGTTTGACTTGAGCGAGGCTGGTTTCAGCGGCGGTACGCACATTCGCATCGGTTTCAACACCCGGCTCCAGCAGGCTTTCGAGGCGGGTGCGGGCCAG
>NZ_AKJL01000187.1 GCF_000282355.1 Pseudomonas sp. GM49 | reverse complement strand
TTCCTGGGATTGCTGGGTACCAAAATCACGCTGTAACGAGGGACATGTCCATGTGCGAGCTGTACGTCAAAGCCGACCCGATTCTCTACGAATCGCGCTCCCGCTCGCTGCGCATCTGCGGGGTGGTCACTACTCTGCGGCTGGAGAATCAGTTTTGGGACATCCTCAGCGAAATCGCCGAAGTCGACGGCATGACCACCAATCAGTTGATCGCCAAGCTGTATGAAGAGGTGATGGACTATCGCGGCGAGGTGGTCAATTTCGCTTCGTTCTTGCGGGTGAGTTGTACGCGGTATCTGAGCCAGCGGCGGACTCAGGTGCCGGAATTGTCGGTGGTGCGGGCAGTGGTGAAGTAAGGAAGATCGTGTCGACCCCTTCGCGGGCAAGCCCGCTCCCACAGGGATTACGCTGAACCTGTGGGAGCGGGCTTGCCCGCGAAGGGGCCGTTCAGGCGACAGAAATCCCGGCCTGGTCTTTACTGTGAAGCGCGCAACCTCTCAATCGCCAAGGAGAAAGAGCATGTCCGGATGGTATGAAGTGAGCAAAAGCAGCAATGGCCAGTTCAGGTTTGTCCTCAAGGCGGCCAATGCCGAGACCATTCTGACCAGCGAGCTGTACACCACCCACGCAGCCGCCGACAAAGGCATCGCCTCGGTCCAGGCCAACAGCCCGCTGGATGAGCGTTACGAGAAGAAAACCACCAAGGATGGCCATCCGTATTTCAACCTCAAGGCGGGTAATCACGAAATCATCGGTAGCAGCGAGGCTTATTCCTCAGATGCCGCCATGGAGAAAGGCATCGCCAGTGTGAAGGCCAACGGCTCGACCAAGGTGATCAAGGACAAGACGTTGCCGGTGCTTTGATCACTACCTTTAAAGCCAGTACAAATCCCTGCTCGCGATGGCGGTCTGACAGTCAACATCTGTGTTGAATTTAATGGCCTCATCGCGAGCAAGCTCGCTCCCACAGGGGGGGTGTTTAGCCTGAATTCATTGTAAGGCTTTGAGTAGGCCTTGAAGCTGACTAAGCCCTGCCTCACTCAACGGGAACACCGGCAGCCGCGGATCTCCCACCTCCAGCCCCGTCGCCCGCAAGCCCGCCTTGATCGTCGCCGGTAAGCCACCCTTGAGAATGAAATCCAGCAGTGGCAACTGGCGATAGAACAGCTCCCGGGCCTTGCGCAAATCGTTGGCCAGCACTGCTTCGTACAAATCCAGGTTGAGCTGCGCAATCAGGTTCGGCGCTGCGGTGCACCAGCCTTTTGCGCCGGCGGCAAAGGCCTCCAGGGCCAACGGATTGCAGCCGTTGTAGAACGGCACCTGGCCCTCGCCGAGACGTTGCAGCTGATGCATGCGCTGGATATCGCCGGTGCTCTCCTTGACCATGGTCACGTTTTCCACGGCGTTGACGATGCGCAGGATCAGGTCCACCGACATGTCGGTGCCGCTGGTGGCCGGGTTGTTGTAGAGCATGATCGGCACGCCGATGCTGTCGCCGATGGCGCGGTAATGGGTGAGGATTTCCGCTTCACTGAGCTTCCAGTAGGACGCGGGCAGCACCATCACCACATCGGCGCCATGGGCTTCGGCGAAGCGCGCGCGACGCACCGCTTTAGCGGTGGTCAGATCGGACACGCTGACGACGGTCGGCACGCGTTTGGCCACGTGCCTGATGCTGAATTCGCTGACCTGATCCCACTCGGCGTCGCTCAGGTAGGCACCTTCACCGGTGCTGCCCAGCGGCGCGATGGCGTGCACGCCGCCCTCGATCAGGCGGTCGATGGAGCGCCCGAGGGCGTCCAGGTCAACGCCTTCGCCATGGGCGGTGAAAGGGGTGATGGTGTAGCCGATGATGCCGTGAATGTTTGCGGTGGACATGGTGTCTCTCCGTTCTATCAATGGGGTCAGTTCAGGCAATCGGCGTGTTGGCGCAGGCTCTGCCGGGCGTAGTAGTTGAAAGCGGCGGCGTGGCGTTTCGGCCTCGCGATCCAGTCATGGGCTTCGCGGCCCAGCTCGGGAATGATCGGCTTGATGGTTCCGGCGCTCATCGCCAGCAGTTGCAGCTTCGCGGCGCGTTCGATCAACTGTGCGATGACACAGGCTTCCTCGATGCTGCTGCCGGTGGACAATTGGCCATGGTGGGAAAGCAGGATCGCCCGTTTGTCGCCCAGCGCCCCGGCAATCAACTCGCCTTCCTCGTTGCCCACTGGCACACCCGGCCAGCCTTCGAGAAACGCGCAGTCGTCATAGAGCGGGCAGAGGTCCATGTGGGAAATCTGCAGCGGCACCTCCAGCATCGACAAGGCTGCAACGTGGGTCGGATGGGTATGAATGATGCAGTTCACATCCGCTCGGGCGCGGTACACCCAACTGTGAAAACGGTTGGCCGGGTTGGGCATGCCGTGGCCTTCGAGCACCTCCAGGTCTTCGTTGACCAGCAGCAGGTTGCCCGCGGTGATTTCGTCGAAACCCAGGCCCAGTTGCTGTGTGTAGTAAGTGCCGGGTTGCGGACCACGGGCGGTGATCTGCCCGGCAAGGCCGGAATCGTGACCGTGTTCGAACAGAATGCGGCAGGTCAGGGCCAGCTTTTGCCTGGCGGTCCACGTATTATCCGCCAGGGTATTTTGCATTTGGCTCAGTGCGTGCTTGACCAGTTGCTCTTTGGGCAGTGCTAATGTCTTGGCCATATCGGTGTCCTTTGGGTGATTCAATGGACGTCGGGTTTGCGGTTCACCGGTTCCTCGCAAAGTCGTCGGTGAACGCAAATGACACTAAAGAGGCTATATGACACATTGTGTCATTGGCAAGGACTAATCGTTGCCTCCTTGATGGATTAATCGCTCTACATGTCTATCCGTTTGAAATTGCTCAGAAAAAAACTTGGCGTGACGTTGGAAACCTTGGCCGAACAAACCGGCATGACCAAGAGTTACCTGTCAAAAGTCGAGCGCGGGTTGAACACACCGTCGATTGCTGCTGCGCTGAAACTGGCCAAGGCGCTGAACGTGAAAGTCGAGGAGTTGTTCTCTGAAGACAACGTCAGCCTCGACAGCTACAGCCTGGTGCGCAGCCACGAGCGGCAACCTTTGGGTGCCAGTGATAACAATTCGGGTTACGCGGTGCTGGCCCATCAGGTCAGTTCACGCAGCCTGTTGCCGTTCATCATTTACCCGCCAGCCGAATTCACCGACAAAACCTTCAAGGAGCATTTGGGCGAGGAGTTTTTATTCGTCCACGAAGGGCGGGTGGAAGTGGACTTCATGAACGAGCGCGTGCTGCTCGATCGTGGCGATGCGCTGCACTTCAATGCGCAAAAACCGCACCGGATTCGTTCGGTGGGTGAGGTACAGGCGCAGTTGCTGGTGGTGGTGCATAGCAGCGAAGAATGAGTCGACTGCCAAAAGCATCGCGAGCAAGCTCGCTCCCACATTCGACCGCATTTATCTGAAGGAACTCAGTCACCTGTGGGAGCGGCGGTGCGACGATTCGACTTGCTCGCGAAAGCGTCAGATCGGCCAGTACTAAACTTCGACTGGAACCGATAACTTTGAATTCCCCAACGCATGGCTCTTCGAATCAAAAAACCGCAACTCAACCCCCGTCCCCTCAAACACTTTCGTGTAGTGCCGCTTCTGGTGCTGGATGAAGGCCTTGCTGCGCGGGTAGATCGAGATCGCCAGCACCTGCGGCTTTGCCTGGCGCAAGGCGTGGATGATGTGGCTGTCCTGCTCCCCCAACGCATGGCCGAAGATGCACAGCGCCTGGCCGTGACCAAGTAATTGCTCGTAGCAGAACGACAGATAGTCCGAACTGCGAATGGTTTTGAGCTTGTCCGCACTCGGGCCTTCGTTGACGAACAGCGGCACGTCGTCGAGGGTCTTGATCGTGTTGTTGATGGCGAAATTGCCCAGCAGCGTGCCCTCGGTCGACATCAACTTGCGCGCCGTGCCGTCCTGGTTGCGCACCAGGTGCAGACCGCCGTGCAAGTACAGCAAACGGGTTTTGTCGGTGGCCGTGTCGCTCAGGTCGAAAGCGGGTTCGGCACCCTGGAACAGATCGGTGATCGCCTCGGGCTGGTGCTGCACCGCCCAGTAGTTGAGCAAGTCGTAGTTGGTGGTGAACACCGTGCGATAGCTGGCCAGTTCCTGATTGATCGACGTCAGCGTCGAAGGCACCACCAGCCGCCACGGGATATGCACCGCATGCACGGTGTTGATCAGCGCTTCCTTGATCGCGTAGTAGCGATTGCGCGGGGCGGCGGAGCTGACAGCCAGGGCCTTGTTGACCCGGCTGGTGGTTTTCAACGCGCTCAGTACCTGCTCGAAACTGCGGGTCTGCATCGCATCGAACACGCTCAGCTCGGACGGGCTCAGAGGTTTTTCTTCAACGGTGCGGGCGTTTTCGAACAGCGACTCGTAGCCGAAATCGTCCCACACCGCGCGACTGGCACCGTTGCCCACCAGCAAGCCACTGAACGAAGCGTTGTTGCGCAAGACGTTCCAGTCTTCAAGTTGGGCATCGACATCCTGGAAATCGGTCATTGCGGTCTTTGTCTCACGGCAAAAGGTCTATGGGCGGCGACTTTATCACGACCGGGTGCCTGGACCACGGCACGACTCGGGTGAAGAACGTTATGCTGCGACTTCGCCCGAGCCGACTTCGCCGAGTACCCGATGCTGCAAAAAAGCCTGATCCGCCGTCTCGACCTGATCACTTTGCAACTGTTCGTCGCCGTCCATGAGGAGGGCACGCTGACCCGTGCCGCGTCGCGCGAAGCGATTGCCGTCTCGGCGGCGAGCAAGCGCTTGATGGAGCTGGAGGAGGCGCTGGGCATCAGCCTGTTCGTGCGCCAGGCCAAGGGCATGTCCCTGACGCCGGCCGGTGAGACGTTGCTGCACCACGCCCGGCAAATGTTGTTCAACGTCGAGAAAATGGGGCTTGAACTGGGCGAGCACAGCCACGGTGTACGCGGTTATGTGCGGATGCTCGCCAACCTGTCGGCGATCATTCAGTTTTTGCCCGAGGACCTGCGGGATTTTTCCGAGCGTCACCCACAAGTCAAGACCGACCTCGAAGAACGCCCCAGTGCCGGGGTGATTCAGGGCGTGCTCGACGGAGTGGCCGACCTCGGGATCTGTTCCATCGACAGTGACATCAAGGGGCTGCACAGCGTGCTGTATCGTCAGGACAAACTGGTGGTGTTGATGCCGCCGCACCATCCATTGGCGAGCCGGTCGAGCGTAGCTTTCGCTGATACGCTGGACAGCGATTACGTTGGGTTGCATGCCGCCAGTTCGATCAACATGCGTACCCATGCAGCGGCCCGCGAAGCCGGCAAGGTGTTGCGGGTGCGCATTCATGTGCCGGGGTTCGATGCCATGTGCCGCATGGTCCAGGCCAACATGGGGATCGGCATCCTTCCGCAGCGGGCCTATGAATTGTTTGGCCGGGCGTTGGGTTTGCATGCGGTGCCGTTGACGGACGAATGGTCCGATCGGGCGTTGATTCTGGTGGTGCGCGATGAGGCGTTGCTGTCGCCGGTGAGCCGGATGTTGTTTGAGCATTTGCGGGGGGCGGCCTGAAAGTTCTTCGCTGACTGTGCCGGCTTCATCGCGAGCAAGCTCGCTCTCACACAGGATGTGTGAGTGCCGAAGATCCAGTGTGGGAGCGAGCTTGCTCGCGATGGCGGACTACAGCTCACGATAATCTCCCCGAGCGTTCGCATTTCGCGAACGCTCGTTGCCAACTGAAGGTTGGATTCCTCAGGCATCAGTCCTCTAGCCTTGGCATCAATTCCAAGAACAACTAGAGGTACCCCGCGATGACTGCCCCCTTGAGTGCGATCAAAGTGATCGAGATCGGCACGCTGATTGCCGCGCCTTTCGCCGCGCGCATGCTTGCCGAGTTCGGCGCCGAGGTGATCAAGATCGAAGCTATGGGCCAGGGCGATCCCCTGCGCAAATGGCGCAAGCTGCACGAAGGCACCTCGCTGTGGTGGTACCTGCAATCGCGCAACAAGAAATCCCTGGCGCTGAACCTCAAATCCGCCGAAGGCATCGAACTGGTCAAGCAACTGGCGAGCAGCGCCGATGTACTGATCGAAAACCTGCGCCCCGGCGCCCTGGAGAAACTCGGCCTTGGCTGGGATGTGTTGCACGCCCTCAATCCCAACCTGACGCTGGTGCGGATTTCCGGATACGGCCAGACCGGCCCGTACCGCGACCGTCCGGGCTTCGGTGCCATAGGCGAAGCCATGGGCGGGATTCGCTACACCACCGGCACGCCCGGTTCGCCGCCGGCGCGGGTTGGCGTGAGCCTTGGCGATTCCCTGGCTTCGCTGCATGCGGTGATCGGTGCGCTGATGTCGCTGCTAAGGGTCAAGACCGGGCAGGGCGGCGGGCAGATCGTCGATGTGTCCCTGGCCGAAAGCGTGTTCAACGTTATGGAAAGCCTGGTGCCGGAATACGACATGCTTGGCCATGTGCGTGAACGCAGCGGTGGCGCCTTGCCGGGGATCGCGCCGTCCAACACGTATCTGACCGCCGACGGCGCCTACGTGGTGATTGCCGGCAACAGCGATCCGATCTACAAGCGTCTGATGCACACCATCGGCCGCCCCGATCTGGCCGAGGCGCCGGAGTTCGCCCACAACGACGGGCGTGCTGCCAAAAGCAATCAGCTTGACGCCGCTATCACCCACTGGACCAGCAGCCTGCCCATCGACGAGGTTCTGGCCGCGCTGGAGGCTGCTGAAGTCCCGGCCGGGCGTATCTACTCGGTGGCCGACATCGTCGCCGATCCGCATTATCAGGCGCGGGACATGCTGCTCAATGCCGAGCTGCCCGGTGGCGCCACGGTGAAGATGCCGGGCATCGTGCCGAAACTCTCCGAAACCCCCGGCGGCGTGAACTGGTCCGGTCCCGGGCTGGGCCAGCACACCGACGGTATCCTCGCGCAATTGGGCCTTACCGCGATGGACATCGAACGCCTGAAAGTCGAAGGAGTGGTGCAATGATCACCGATTATTCCGATAGCCTGATCGTCCAGGAAGTATCCCCGCGCGACGGTTTGCAAATCGAGCCGACCTGGGTTGAAACCGTCGACAAAATCGCGCTGATTGATCAACTGTCGCTGGCCGGGTTCAGCCGTATCGAAGCCGGATCGTTCGTGTCGCCCAAGGCCATTGCGGCGCTGCGCGATGGCGAGCTGGTGTTCAAGGGCATCAACCGGCAGCCGGGGGTGATCTACGTCGCGCTGATTCCCAACCTGAAGGGCGCGCAGCGGGCGCTGGCGTGCAGCGCCGATGAGCTGAACCTGGTGATGTCCGCCAGCCAGACCCACAACCTGGCGAACATGCGCATGCGCTGTGAAGATTCATTGGTCGCGTTCGGCGAGATTGTGCACTTCGTTGGCGACAGCCCCGTGCGACTCAACGCCAGCATCGCCACCACCTTCGGTTGCCCGTTCGAAGGCAAGATCGATGAGGACCGCGTAGTGCAAATCGTCGAGGCCTATCAGGAGCTCGGCATCCAGGGCATTACCCTGGCCGACACCACGGGCATGGCCAATCCTCGGCAAGTGGATCGGCTGGTGCGACGGGTCTTGCAGCGGGTTTCGCCCAATGATCTGACCCTGCATTTCCACAACACCCGCGGCCTTGGCCTGTGCAATGTGCTGGCCGCTTACGAGGCCGGGGCGCGCCGCTTCGACGCGGCCCTCGGCGGCCTCGGCGGCTGTCCGTTTGCACCGGGAGCGTCTGGCAACATCTGTACAGAGGACCTGGTGAACCTGTGCGATGAAGTCGGCATTCACACCGGTATCGATTTGCCGCTGCTGCTGAAACTGTCCCGAGGACTGCCGGCGCTGCTCGGTCACGAAGTGCCGGGGCAACTGGCCAAGGCCGGGCGCAACTGTGACCTGCACCCCGTACCTTCCTGACACAACTCAAAAGCCTGTGGGAGCGAGCTTGCTCGCGATTGCGGCGGGTCAGTCGACATCGATGCTGGATGTGACTCAGTCATCGCGAGCAAGCTCGCTCCCACAGTAAAAGCACTTTCGCTGAGCTACTCAACCAGACAACAAAAACAATCGGACACCCTCGGGAAGTCCGCCTGGAGAACCGCAATGACCCTCAATGCACTGGAGGCCGGCGTGAGCCCGGCCGTTAGCCACGACACCGAAAAAGCCCTGGTCAGCAAAGTCGCCTGGCGTCTGATGCCGCTGATCATGGTCTGCTACCTGTTCGCCTTTTTCGACCGCATCAACATCAGCTTCGCCAAGTTTCAGCTGCAGGCCGACCTGAGCCTGAGCGACACCGCTTATGGCCTCGGCGCCGGGTTGTTCGTGGTCGGTTATGTGATTTTCGAAGTGCCCAGCAACATGATGCTGTACAAGGTCGGCGCCCGGCGCTGGATTGCCCGGATCATGATGTCCTGGGGCCTGGCCACGGCGGCCATGGTGTTCGTCAACAGCGAATGGCAGTTCTACGTGCTGCGCTTTGTGATCGGTGCGATGGAGGCGGGTTTTGCCCCGGGCGTGCTGTACTACCTGACCCTGTGGTTCCCGCAGCACTATCGCGGGCGCATCACTTCGATGCTGTTCCTGGCGTCGGCGTTCGCCGGTCTGGTGGGCGCGCCGTTCTCCGGCCTGGTGCTGCAGCACCTCGACGGCGTGCTGCAAATGCGTGGCTGGCACTGGCTGTTCCTGCTCGGTGGCGTGCCGTGTATCGGCCTCGGTTTGCTGGTGCTGACCCTGCTCAAGGATCGCATCGAAGATGCCCATTGGCTGACGCCTTCGGAGAAGACACTGCTGGCCAGCCGCATCGCTCAGCATGAGCCGCACAAGAGCGGTGGTTCGCTGCTCGCCGCACTTAAGATTCCGGGTTTCCTGACCTTGGGGCTGATCTATTTCCTGATTCAGGTGGCGTCCTATGGCTTGAATTTCTGGGCACCGCAACTGATCCGCAGCGCCGGCACGGAAAGCCCGGTGATGATCGGCTTGCTGACGGCCATCCCATACATCTGCGGCGCCATAAGCATGGTGGTGATCGGACGCCTGTCCGATGCTTCTGGCGAGCGGCGCAAGTTTGTCGCCGGTCTGGTGGCGGTCGGTGCGGTCGGGTTCTTCTGTGCGGGGATCTTCGCCAACCACACGACCTTCCTGATTGTTGCGTTGGGCCTGCTCGGTGCCGGGATCATCGCCTCCATCCCGAGCTTCTGGACCCTGCCGCCGAAACTGCTGGCCGGTGCCGGCGCGGGTGCGGCGGGCGGGATTGCGGTGATCAACACCCTGGGCCAGTTCGGCGGCATCGTCAGCCCGGTGATGGTCGGCCGGATCAAGGACCTGACCGGCAGCACCACGCCGGCGCTGTATGTCATTGGCGTCTGTGCGCTGATCGCGGTGGCGCTGTTGCTGTGGGGGTTGCCGCAGAAGTTGCGGACCCTCGACAAGGCCTGAAATCTACATTGCCAGACAGACCGCTTTCGCGAGCAAGCCCGCTCCCACAAGGACTGCGTACCTCCTGTGGGAGCGAGCTTGCTCGCGATGACTGACTGAAAAGCACCATCGTACCGTCGGTTGTCCCCTCAACCCACCGTCGCCAACCCCTTGGCCGGTGCATCAAAAAATTGAATCAACACCACCCCGGCCATCAACAGCGCCACCCCAAACACCTTGGGCAGGGTGAGCTGCCGCTCCACCAACCCAAACCAGCCGAAGTGATCCAGCAACAACGACGCCACCACTTGCCCCGCCAGCGCCAACGCCATGAACCCCGCGGCACCGAGCTTGGGCAGCAGCACCAATGCCAAGGAAATAAAGCACACCCCAAAAGCGCCACCGGCCCACATCCAAAGCGGCGCCTTGCTGATGAATGCCAGTGACGGCAACGGCAATCGCAGCGCAACGATGATCGGCAACAACACCACAACGCTCACCAGTAACGAGGCGAGTGTCGCCCACAACGGATGGCCCAACCCGCGTCCGAGGTTGACGTTGATGGCGCTCTGAAACGGCACCACCGCCCCGGCAATCATCGCCAGCACCACCAGGGCGGCCCAATGCAACGTACTCATGATCGATCTCCAACAGGTTTTGCTGGACTCTAGGGTATTCGTCGCGCAGATTTAAATTCCGTTTTGTTATCCAGAACATGCAGCAGATGAATGATCTACGACGCATCGACCTCAACTTGCTGGTGATCCTCGACGCCTTGCTCAGCGAGCAACACGTGACCCGGGCGGCCGAGCGTCTGCACTTGAGTCAGCCTGCGGTCAGTCATGCGCTGGCGCGATTGCGTGACCTGCTCGGCGATCCGCTGCTGGTGCGCGCCGGAGCCGGCCTTGTACCGACTCCGCGAGCGCTGGAACTCGTAGCTCCGCTGGCCGAAGCCCTGGCCCAGGTGCAAGCGCTGCTGGTGCCCAATGCCTTCGATCCCGCGACCACTCAGCGTACCTTCCGTCTGGCGATGTCCGACTATGGTGCCGCCATTGTCCTGCCGGAACTGATCCGGACGTTGCGCCGCGAAGCGCCGGGCATCGACTTGCAAATCAGCCATGGCAGCCGCGAAAGCATGCTCGACGGCGTGCTCAACGGTGATATTGACATCGCCATTGGTGTGTTCCCTGAAATGCCTAACGAATTGCGCAGCACCCCGCTGTTCGAAGAGCACTATGCCTGCCTGGTGGATCGCAATAGCCTGCCCGCCGACGGTGTTCTCGACCTGCCCACCTACCTGGCTCGACCCCATGTGCTGCTGGAAATGCGCGGCAGCGGCACCCCGGAAATCGAGCGCGCGTTGACTGCAATGCGTGAACGCCGCCGCGTTGCAATCAGCCTGCCGCACTGGCGCGTGGCCCCGGAATGCATCAGCGGCACCGACCTGATCCTCACCGTCGCCTCGCGTGGCTTGCGCGATATCGATGAGCAGTCGCTGATTGTCGTCCCGCCGCCCTTTCAGATCCCGTCGTTTACCTTTGTACTGGTCTGGCACAAGCGGCGGGGCGGGGATCAGGCGTTGAACTGGCTGAATGAGCGGATTGGTGCAGGGGTAGACAGGTTTTATTTTCGGGGGGGATGATTCGCTGTAATCACCAATGGATGGGGGGAAGGCGTCGAGTGTGGAAGACCCTAAGCACTTGCAGACGACCTTGGCGAACTCGATACGGAATCAGATAGGGGCGGTCGGGCAAAATCCATTCACGAGTACCGGGTAATCGACCTTCCCGGCCTGTCGCCGGAAAGCGTGCAAGGTGATCGACACTGGCGAGAATGGCTTGTACGAAATCTGCTGCTGCCTTTGGATTCTCTATCGCAATGTAAGCGGCTTCTTCATCAAGGTTCTTGAGTGCAGTACGCAGCCACTCAACGTGCATTGCTTACCCACTTATCAGCAATCGCACTTACCTCGTCTGACGAGGCGAAGTCACCGGCATCGGCTTCTTTCAGCGCTTTCTGAATTTCTTCGATTTGCCATGCTTCCCTCGCGAGATACTCGCGCAAGGCATCGACTGCGAGGAACGACTTGCTTCGGCCAGTGGCCTTGGAAAGATTGGCGAGGGTATCGGCGATTTCGTCTGGCAGGCGCAAGGACATGGTGGACATGGCGGTCTCGATGTAGTGGTTTGTAATACAACATACTACAGTGTCATGCAGGGGAGAGGCCGCCCCGTTCGTCTGTCGTAACAAATGGTCTTGCGGTGGTGCTGAATCCTTCCATCTGCCGTGTGCAGATCGTTACCAGCCCCCTAGGTAAAACCTGCGTCGCACCTTAAAACCTCAAAGGTCTTTAACCCCATGCTCACAGGCCTCAACCACCTGACCTTCGCCGTCACCGACCTGAACCGCAGCGTGGCGTTCTATCAGAACCTCCTGCAACTGCAGCTCGAAGCCACTTGGGATACCGGCGCCTACCTGTCGCTGCCGGGGTTGTGGTTGTGCCTCTCCCTCGACCCGCTACGCCATCCCGAGCCCGCCGCCGATTACACCCATTACGCTTTCAGCCTCGATGCAGCGGATTTTCCGCGTTTCGTCGAGCGCCTGCGATCCGCCCGGGTGCAGGAGTGGCGCGACAACCGTAGCGAGGGCGCATCGTTCTACTTCCTCGACCCGGATGGCCACAAGCTGGAAGCCCACGTGGGTGATCTGGCATCGCGCCTGATGGCCTGCCGGCAGCGGCCGTATGCGGGGATGAAGTTCTTCGAAGATCTGTAAGTCGATGTTGCGGGACCTGATATAGACTGGCGACCATTCACCCAGCAGTACAAAAAGGACTCCCCATGACCCCATCGTTGCTAATGGCCGTGCTTGCCTCGGGTTTTATCTACGGCATCACTCCGGGGCCGGGTGTGCTGGCGGTGTTTGGCATTGGCGCAGCCCATGGGCGACGGGCCGGGGCGGGGTTTCTGTGCGGGCATTTGCTCGGCGATGTGGTCTGGTGCAGCACGGCGCTGATCGCGATTGTCGGTGCGCGGGAGATCGGCAGTACCGCGTTCGACGTGCTCGGTGTACTCAGTGGCCTGTACCTGTTCTGGCTCGGCTGGCGTGCGGTGCGCGCCCGGCGCAGCAGCGGCGATGCGCCACAGGGGCCGGCGCGGCAGCCGTTCTGGCACGGCATTCTGTTTGGCCTGACCAATCCGAAGGCCTATCCAGTGGCGGTGGCGACGTTCACGGCGCTGTTGTCGAGCCGTGCGGAACTGCTCAACTGGTCAATGCTGCCGGCGCTGATCGCCCTGAGTTTCGTCGGCGGGTTGCTCGCCTACGCTATTCTCATCGGCGTTGTCGGTGCGCGGCGGGTGCGCAGCTTGTACCAGCGTCATGAACTGGCAATCACCCGGTTGTGCGGGGTGATGTTCATCGGTTTCGCCATCAATGCGCTAGTGCATGCATTGCCGGGGCTGATGCCGAACAAGGCTTGAATGTGATCATAAGGATGCAAGGCTGACAGGGCAGGGATGATTGATAAGCGCTGCATTATCGGGACACCCACGCTGAACCATGGAAAACCGAAATTCCGCGCCACTGGCGAGCTATATCGATCTGTTGCTGGACGCCGTCTGTGCGGTGGATAAACAGGGCCGCTTCGTCTTTGTCAGTGCGGCGTGCGAGCGCATTTTCGGCTACAGCGCCGATGAGATGATCGGCCAGCCGATGATCGACATGGTGCACCCGGGCGATCGCCAGCGCACCCTCGACGCCGCCCGGGAAATCATGGGCGGCGAGCCCAAGCTCAACTTCGAAAACCGCTACCTGCGCAAGGATGGTAGCGTGGTGCACATCCTCTGGTCTGCACGCTGGTCCGAGGACGATCAGTTGCGCATCGCGGTGGCCCGTGACATCACCGAACGCAAACAGGCCGAATCCCGGCAGGCGGCGTTGTATGCGATTTCCGAGGCGGCCCATGCGGCAGAGGATCTGCTGGCATTGTTCAAACGCATCCACATGATCATCGGCGAATGGCTACCGGCACTGAATTTTTCCGTGGCGCTGTACGACGAACACTGCGCGCAGTTGAATTTCCCTTATCACGTCGATGACCACGAGCCACGGCCCGAACAACCCGGAACCATGACCGGGCGCCTGTGCACCGAGGTGATCCGCACTGGGCAGCCGATCCTGTTGACCCCGGACCAGTGCACACCTCCTGCCGGCTTCGACGTGCTGGTGACTGGGCAGAACGCACCGTGTTGGCTGGGTGTACCGCTGAACTCGCAAAACGGCACCATCGGCGCGTTGATCGTCAAAAGCATTCCGGGCGGCGAGCGCTACACCGAGCAAGACAAGGAACTGCTGCAGTATGTCTGTGCCCAGGTCGCGACCGCCATCGAGCGCAAGCAACTGCATGCCCGCCTGCAATACATGGCCCAGTACGACCAACTGACCCAGTTACCTAACCGTGAACTGCTGCGCGACCGGCTCAAGGCATCACTGCAAGTGGCCCGGGAGGACGGTGGGCGCATGGCGCTGTTGTACGTCGACCTCGACCGCTTCAAGCAAATCAACGACACCCATGGCCACGCGGTCGGCGACATGCTGCTGCAAGCAGTGGCCAACCGGCTCAAGGGCTGCGTGCGGGAAACCGACACCGTGGCACGCATCGGCGGCGATGAGTTCGTGGTGTTGCTGCACAGCATTCGCGCTGCGGACGATACCGACATCGTGGTCGAGAAAATCCGTCAGGTCCTGGTCCAGCCCCTGCGTTTGGACGGGCACAGCCTGAACATCCAGCCGAGTATCGGCGTCGCCCGATACCCCGATCACGGCACTGAAGAGAAGCAGTTGTTCAGGCATGCCGACGAGGCGATGTATTGCGCCAAACGCGAGCATCACTTGCATCGCGTTTGAATGTAACGAGTACCGTTCGTCGAGGTACCCACGCAATTTTCTAAACCTTTTGGGACGCGCAACTTCAGATTCTATGGGGGCTACAGCTCGCCGCGACTATCACCAAGAGGAAGAGAATCATGCCTAATTCAAGAAACTCGAACTCGGGAAACTTCGCCAACGATCGAACGAAGGCTTCTGAAGCCGGTCGCAAGGGTGGGAAAACCACCACCACGACCGTCGATAAAGACCCGGCGAAACCCGACATGGGCCGCAAGGGCGGTCAGAAATCCCGCTAAAGGATGCCGGTGGTTTTGATTGAGAAGCGGGGGCGAAAGCTCCCGTTTGAACTTTTCAAGGAGGGCGCGACCATGAACCGGATGGCCACCCGAATACGCAATGCCAGTTTTGCCACGCTACTTGGGCTGTTTGCCAGCAGTGCCTTTGCCCAGTCGCTCGCCGAATACATCGACGAGGCCTCGGCCAAAGGCATGGCGGATATCGAAGCCAGCCGACTGGCGCACCAGAAGTCCGAATCCAGAGAGGTCAAGGATTACACCATCGTCGTCATCAACGACCGCACCACCGCGAACCAGCACCTGGCGAAAATCGCCAGGCAACTGGATTTGCCGGTGGCCCCACGCGAAGAGGTTGTCGAAAAGGCCAAGGCCCTGATGCCACAAGCCATGGATGGGGCGACCTTCGACGAGGCCTATGCAGCCAGTCAGGTGAAGACCACGCAGGAAGCCATCGATCAGCTGCAGCAGCAAGCACAGACCACCGACGTACCGCAGATCAAGGCGTTCGCCGAAGAAACCCTGCCTAAATTGCAAAATCATCTGCAAATGGCCAAAGCGTTGCAGGCTAAAAGTTGAACACAAGGATTGAACACAAACGGCGCGGGACTTGGGTCACGCGCCGTTTTTCTTTTCAGCAATGATCCAGCAGCCTGTAATAAAAAAACGGCTAATCACGCCTGATGCCAGTCAGTTAAGCAATTTCAGCCGCGACACCTTTGTAGCAGCTGCCGAGCCCGCGAGGCTGCGTTCGGC
>NZ_AKJL01000186.1 GCF_000282355.1 Pseudomonas sp. GM49 | reverse complement strand
GGAGCCGTTCACCGAATACGGCTTGATTGCCCGCCTGATCGAGAAAGCCCCGGACAACGCTTGGGTACGCTTCTATCTGCGCCCCGAAGCACGCTTCCATGACGGCCATCCGATTCGCGCCGAGGACGTGGTGTTCAGCTTCCAGATGCTGACCAAAGATGGCGCGCCGATGTACCGCGGCTACTACAACGACGTGGCCGAAGTGGTCGCCGAAGACCCGCTCACCGTATTGTTCAAATTCAAGCACACCAACAACCGCGAACTGCCGCTGATTCTCGGCCAGTTGCCGGTGCTGCCCAAGCATTGGTGGGCCGACCGCGATTTCAACAAGGGCAACCTGGAAATCCCGCTGGGCAGTGGCCCGTACAAGGTCAGTGAAGTGAAGGCCGGACGCTCGGTGCGTTACGAGCGGGTCAAGGATTACTGGGGCAAGGACCTGCCGGTCAATCGGGGTTTCTACAACTTCGACGTGATGACCACCGACTACTACCGCGACAACACCGTGGCCCTGGAAGCGCTCAAGGCCGGGCAGTTCGACTACTGGCTGGAAATGACCGCGAAGAACTGGGCCAACGCCTACAATGTTCCGGCGGTTAGCGAAGGCCGGTTGGTCAAGGAACAGATTCCCAACGGCAATCCGACTGGCATGCAAGGGTTCGTGTTCAATTTGCGTCGCCCGGTGTTCCAGGATGTGCGCGTGCGCCAGGCCTTGTCGCTGTTGCTGGACTTCGAATGGACCAACAAGCAACTGTTCAACGGCGCCTATGTGCGCACCCGCAGTTACTTCGAGAACTCGGAAATGGCCGCCACCGGCCTGCCCGATGCCGATCAGGTGGCAATCCTCGAGCCGTTGCGCAGCAAGCTGCCACCGCAAGTGTTCAGCGAAGCGTTCCAGAACCCGACTACCGACGGCAGCGGCATGATCCGCGCCCAGCAACGGCAAGCCTATCAACTGCTGCAGGAGGCCGGCTGGCGCATCGTCGATGACAAAATGGTCGACGCCACCGGCAAACCGGTGGTCATCGAGTTCCTGCTGGCCCAGACTGAATTCGAACGGGTGCTGTTGCCGTTCAAGCGCAACCTGAGCGACCTGGGCATCGATCTGGTGATTCGCCGGGTCGACGTCTCGCAATACATCAACCGTGTGCGTTCCCGGGACTTCGACATGATCGTCGGCAGCTTCCCGCAGTCCAACTCGCCAGGGAACGAACAACGGGAATTCTGGATGTCCGCCGCCGCCGACAAACCCGGCAGCCGCAATTCCATGGGTCTGAAAGATCCAGTGGTCGATCAACTGGTCGAGCAACTGATCAACGCCGATTCGCGCAACAGCCTGGTGGCCCACGCCCGTGCACTGGACCGCGTTCTGCAATGGGGCTATTACGTAATACCCAACTGGCACATCAAGACCTGGCGCGTGGCGTACTGGAACCACATCGGCCATCCAAAGGTCTCGCCTAAATACGACATCGGCACGGCCACCTGGTGGGTCAAGCCCGACATCAAGCCGGCGATAGAAGTCGAAACCACACTGCAGGCCGCTCCTGCGGGCACGGAGTAATCAGATGCTGGCGTATATTTTTCGGCGACTGCTGCTGATCATTCCGACCCTGTTCGGCATCTTGCTGATCAACTTCGTGATCATCCAGGCCGCCCCGGGCGGGCCAGTGGAGCAGATGATCGCCAAGCTCGAAGGCTTCGAAGGCGCCACCAGCCGCATCGCCGGCGGCGGTGCCGAAGTCTCGGTGGCAGGCTCGGCCTATCGCGGCGCCCAGGGCCTGGACCCGGCGCTGATCAAGGAAATCGAACACATGTACGGCTTCGACAAGTCGGCGCCGGAACGCTTGTGGATCATGGTCAAGAACTATGCGTCCCTGGATTTCGGCGACAGCTTCTTCCGCGATGCCAAGGTCATCGACCTGATCAAGGAAAAGATGCCGGTCTCGATCTCCCTCGGACTGTGGAGCACGCTGATCATGTACCTGGTGTCGATCCCGCTGGGGATCGCCAAGGCCAAGCGGCACGGCAGCCACTTCGACGTCTGGACCAGTTCGGCGATCATCGTCGGCTATGCGATCCCGGCATTCCTGTTCGCCATCCTGTTGATCGTGGTGTTCGCCGGCGGCAGTTACCTGGACTGGTTCCCCTTGCGCGGGCTGACCTCGAACAACTTCGATGAACTGAGCATGGGCGGCAAGATCCTCGATTACTTCTGGCACCTGGCGCTGCCGGTGACCGCGCTGGTGATCGGCAACTTCGCGACCATGACCCTGCTGACCAAAAACAGCTTCCTCGACGAAATCAACAAACAGTATGTGATCACCGCCAAGGCCAAGGGCCTGACCAATCACCGCGTGCTGTACGGCCATGTGTTCCGCAACGCCATGTTGCTGGTGATCGCCGGTTTCCCCTCAGCCCTCATCGGAATTTTCTTCACCGGTTCGTTGCTGGTGGAGGTGATCTTTTCCCTCGACGGCCTCGGCCTGATGAGTTTCGAGGCAGCGATCAACCGCGATTACCCGGTGGTGTTCGGCACGCTGTTCATTTTCACCTTGCTGGGGCTGGTGGTGAAACTGATCGGCGACCTCACCTACACCTTTGTCGATCCGCGCATCGACTTCGAAAGCCGGGAGCATTGAGATGAACCTGTCCCCTCTCAATCGCCGGCGCTTCGAACTGTTCAAGGCCAACAAGCGTGGCTGGTGGTCGCTGTGGCTGTTCCTGATCCTGTTCGGCGCCAGCCTCGGCGCCGAGCTGATCGCCAACGACAAGCCGCTGGTGGTGCATTACGACAACAACTGGTACTTCCCGGCGCTCAAGCGCTACCCGGAAACCACCTTCGGCGGCGAATTTCCGCTGGAAGCCAATTACAAGAGTCCGTACATCCGCGAACTGCTCAAGGCCAAGGACGCCTGGGTGCTGTGGGCACCGATCCCCTACAGCTACCAGAGCATCAACTACGACCTGAAAGTCCCGGCCCCGGCCCCGCCCTCGACGGACAACCTGCTGGGCACCGACGATCAGGGTCGCGACGTGTTGGCCCGGGTGATCTACGGCTTCCGCATTTCGGTACTGTTCGCTCTGACCCTGACCGTGCTCAGCTCGATCATCGGCGTGATCGCCGGCGCCTTGCAGGGTTTCTATGGTGGCTGGGTGGATCTGGCCGGGCAGCGGTTTCTGGAGATCTGGTCCGGACTGCCGGTGCTGTACCTGCTGATCATCCTCGCCAGTTTCGTGCAGCCCAACTTCTGGTGGCTGCTGGGGATCATGTTGCTGTTCTCGTGGATGAGCCTGGTGGACGTGGTACGCGCCGAATTCCTGCGCGGACGCAACCTGGAATACGTGCGCGCCGCCCGCGCCCTGGGCATGCAGAACGGCGCGATCATGTTCCGCCATATCCTGCCCAACGCGATGGTCTCGACCATGACCTTCATGCCGTTCATCCTCACCGGCGCCATCGGCACATTGACCGCCCTGGACTTCCTCGGTTTCGGCCTGCCGGCGGGCAGCCCGTCCCTGGGTGAACTGGTGGCCCAGGGCAAATCCAACCTGCAAGCGCCGTGGCTGGGCATCAGCGCCTTTGCCGTGCTGGCCTTGATGTTGAGTTTGCTGGTGTTCATCGGCGAGTCCGCTCGCGATGCCTTCGACCCGAGGAAGTGAAATGAATCAGCATAATCTGATCGAAGTGCGCGACCTGTCCGTCGATTTTGTCGTCGGCAATCGCTGCCAGCGGGCGGTCGAAGGCATCAGCTTCGACATCAAGCGCGGCGAAACCCTGGCCCTGGTCGGCGAGAGCGGTTCCGGCAAATCGGTAACCGCACACTCGATCCTGCGCCTGCTGCCCTACCCGCTCGCCCGGCACCCGTCCGGCACCATCGAGTATTCGGGGCAGAACCTGCTGGACCTGAAAGAAAAAACCATCCGCCACATACGCGGCAACCGGATTGCGATGATCTTCCAGGAGCCGATGACCTCGCTCAATCCACTGCACTCGATCGAGAAACAAATCAATGAGGTGCTTAACATCCACAAGGGTCTGACCGGCAAGGTCGCGACCAAACGCACCCTGGAACTGCTGGAGATGGTCGGCATCCCCGATCCGCACAAGCGCCTCAAGGCCCTGCCCCACGAATTGTCCGGCGGCCAGCGCCAGCGGGTGATGATCGCCATGGCCCTGGCCAACGAGCCGGAACTGCTGATCGCCGACGAGCCGACCACCGCGCTGGACGTGACCGTTCAGCTGAAAATCCTCGAATTACTCAAGGAGTTGCAGGCCCGTTTGGGCATGGCGCTGCTGCTGATCAGCCACGATTTGAACCTTGTGCGAAGAATTGCGCACCGCGTATGTGTCATGCAGCAAGGTTGCATCGTCGAACAGGCATCGTGCGAAGAACTGTTCCGCGCGCCGCAGCATCCGTACACTCGGGAACTGTTGGCAGCGGAGCCCGGCGGCAAGCCTGCAAGCAACGTGATCGGCCCGCCATTGCTGGCGGTCGAGGACTTGAAAGTCTGGTTTCCGATCAAGAAAGGCTTGCTCAAGCGCACAGTGGATTACGTCAAGGCGGTCGACGGCATCAACTTCAGCCTGCCCCAGGGTCAGACCCTGGGGATTGTGGGTGAAAGCGGTTCCGGCAAATCGACGCTGGGTTTGGCGATTTTACGGTTGATCGCCAGCAAAGGCGCCATCCGCTTTGAAGACCAGCAGCTAGAATGCCTGACGCAGCAACAAGTCAGGCCGCTGCGGCGGGAGATGCAGGTGGTGTTTCAGGACCCGTTCGGCAGCCTGAGCCCACGGATGTGCGTGAGCGAGATCGTTGGCGAAGGCCTGCGGGTCCACAAGATGGGCACCGGAGCGGAACAGGAACAAGCGATCATTGCGGCACTCAAGGAGGTAGGTCTGGATCCGGAAACCCGGAACCGCTACCCACACGAATTTTCCGGCGGGCAACGGCAGAGAATCGCCATTGCCCGGGCATTGGTGTTAAAACCGGCGTTGATTTTGCTGGACGAGCCGACTTCGGCCCTCGACCGCACGGTACAACGCCAGGTAGTGGAGCTTTTGCGTTCGCTGCAAACCAAGTACAACCTGACGTATCTGTTTATCAGCCATGACCTGGCTGTGGTGAAAGCGCTGAGCCACCAGTTGATGGTGGTCAAGCATGGCCAAGTGGTCGAACAGGGAGACGCGCAAAGCATTTTTGCCGCCCCCCAACATCCGTATACACAGCAGTTGCTGGAAGCCGCTTTTTTGGCTCCGGCCACTGCGCAATAACCTGAAAGAGGAGCAACACATGGGTTTTCTCGCCGGTAAGCGCGTACTGATCGTCGGTGTCGCCAGCAAGCTGTCCATCGCATCCGGCATCGCTGCCGCCATGCATCGCGAGGGCGCTGAGCTTGCCTTCACTTATCAGAACGACAAACTCAAGGGTCGTGTCGAAGAGTTCGCACAAGGCTGGGGCTCGAGCCCTGAGCTGTGCTTCCCGTGCGACGTGGCCAGCGATGAAGAAATCGCCAAGGTCTTCGAAGAGCTGAGCAAGAAGTGGGACGGCCTGGACTGCATCGTGCACTCCGTCGGCTTCGCACCTGGCGACCAACTGGACGGCGACTTCACCGAAGCCACCACCCGTGAAGGTTTCCGCATCGCTCACGACATCAGCGCCTACAGCTTCGTGGCCCTGGCCAAGGCTGGCCGCGAAATGATGAAAGGCCGCAACGGCAGCCTGCTGACTCTGTCGTACCTGGGCGCCGAGCGCACCATGCCGAACTACAACGTGATGGGCATGGCCAAGGCTTCCCTGGAAGCCGGCGTACGTTACCTGGCCGGCTCCCTGGGCCCGGACGGTACTCGCGTCAACTGTGTATCGGCTGGCCCGATCCGCACCCTCGCCGCTTCCGGCATCAAGAACTTCCGCAAGATGCTGGCCGCCAACGAAGCGCAAACTCCGCTGCGCCGTAACGTCACCATCGAAGAAGTCGGCAACGCCGGCGCCTTCCTGTGCTCGGACCTGGCGTCCGGCATCAGCGGTGAAATCATGTACGTGGACGGTGGCTTCAACACCACAGCCATGGGCAGCCTCGAAGAGTAATCTTCGGTCAGCCAAAAAACCCGCCTCTTTTGGCGGGTTTTTTATGCCTGCGATTTCCCCGGCCGATGCCGTCCCCCTGTAGGAGCGAGCTTGCTCGCGAAGGTCGTCAACGATAACGCGTGTAGTCTGGATGAACGCAGCGGGCCCGGTTTTTTTCGCGAGCAAGCTCGCTCCTACAGGGGGCTGCGTTGCTTCAGACATTGCGCAAACAACTGCTGAATCGGCTGTGTCCGTTGGCTATAGCGCTGCAACAGTACGATCTCCCGATAGAACGTCAATTCGCCCAGCGGGATGATTCGCACCCCGGCCCCATGCTCAAGCCATAACCCGGCCTCCGGCAGCAGGGAAATCCCCAAGCCGCACTCGACCATTTTGACAATGGCCTCCAGTTCATCCAGCTCCAGCGCCACCTGCACCTCGATCTGCCGTTCACGCAGAAACCGCGTCACCAGCCGCCCGCCAAACGAATTGCGGTCGTAGCGCACATGAGGGTGCTCGGCGAGCAGTTGCAACGGATCATCGCCGTCCAGATCCGCCGGTACGATCAGCACGAACGGCTCCCGGCGAATCACCTGCGCGAACAACTCCTTGGGCAACTCAAACGGCGGCTTGATCAGGATCGCCAGGTCCACTTCGCCGGCATCCACCTGACTCAGCAGGTTCAGTGACACCCCGGGCACCAGCTTGGGCTCCAGCAAGGGAGCCTGTTGGCGCAGTCGCAACAGCGCCTGGGGCAACAGCCCGGTCTGGACGGTCGCCACCGCACCGATTTTCAGTTTGCCGCGGTACTCACTGACATCGTCACTGACGGCCATGCGGCTGAAGGTTTCGAGCATTTCCCTGGCCATCGGCAATGCACGCTGCCCCGCCGCATTGAGCAGCGCCTGGCGGCCGGTACGATCGAAAAGACGGATGCCAAGGGCTTGCTCCAGATTGCGAATCTGCGCACTGACCGCCGATTGCGTCAGGCCGATGTGCATGCCGGCCGCGGCGAAGGTGCCGTGATGCGCCACGGCCACAAAGGTCTTCAGTTCTCGCAACATATCAGCCTCGATTGATCGAAATAATTTGAGCTCGGTGCAAAAATTATCGTCTTTCAATCAAAAATCACAGGACTAAACTCAACACACTCCCACCCGCCACTGAGGTTCTCCCGATGCAATTGTGCCCTTTTCACTTGGCTATTCCGGTCTACGACTTGCCTGCCGCCCGACACTTTTATGGCGTGGTGTTTGGCCTTGAAGAAGGTCGTTCAAGCGATCACTGGGTGGATTTCAATTTCTTCGGCCATCAACTGGTGATCCACCTGGCACCGAAAAACCCTGCGCAAGAAGCCGCGCACACCAATGCCGTTGATGGTCACGATGTGCCAGTGCCGCATTTTGGCGTGGTGCTCGGGATGGCAGAGTGGGAGGCGTTGGCCGAGCGACTGAAGTCACTGGGGACTCGCTTCGTGATCGAACCGGGAATCCGTTTTCAGGGGCTGGTGGGTGAACAGGCAACGATGTTTCTGTTTGATCCTTGCGGTAATGCGCTGGAGTTCAAGGCGTTCAAGGATATCGGGCAGTTGTTTGCCAAATAGGTGTTGTCTGTCAGGACGCCATCGCGGGCAAGCCCGCTCCCACAGGGTTTTGTAGTCATCCGGTCATTTGATGAACAACACCGGCCATTGTGGGAGCGGGCTTGCCCGCGAAGAGGCCCGCCAATACAACACAGTCCTAACGGCTCATCACACTTTCGGCCTCCCCCAGCAGTTCCTCGATCGAGCCATGAACAACCGGGTCATATTCAATCTGCACAACACTGAACCGAATGTCATAACTGCGATGCGCCGTGGCATTGCGCTCATCGAGTATCTCATCGAGTCGGGCCTTGATCGCCGCAATCTCGACGACGCTGGAACCGGTCAGCAACGCCACGAACCGGTCGCCTTCGAGTCGGCCGACCACATCGTTTTCACGAAAGCCGATACGCAGGACATCGGCGAACGTCTTCAGCGCATCGTCACCTTTGGCCCGGCCATACAGATAGTTCATTCGCTTGAATTCATCGAGGGTGAAGTACAGCAACGTCGCCGGCATCCCCACCTCCCGGCAGGCGTTCAGCCCGAGCCGGGCCAGCGCGGTGAAGCCATGGCGATTGGACAGCAGCGTCAGCTCGTCCATGCTCGCCATTTGCACGCCCGCCAACTCTTGCTCGGCCCGACGAGCCAGATCGCGCAACCGTTCACGTTCTTGCTGTGGCGTGAGCAACGGGTTGGCGGATCGGCCCGATTTGTCCGTTTTGCCTGAGATCAACATCGTTCACTCCCTTGGCGGGTATGCACGTTAGAGTCGCCCATACCCACATTGACTCCCTGTTAACGTGCCGCTGGTCAGCTACCCGCCACCGGGCACGGCCCTCCCGCATCGGCCCAGCTCTTGAACCGGGCGACGAAGATATCGTGCGGCACCGGCACCGGCGTGCGATTGCCGCCCGGATTCCAGCCCCACAGCACCAGTTTGTCTTCGCTGACGTGCTTGATCAGCGCCGCGAAATCCCGATCGCCGTTGCTGGAGCGATCCTTGATCATCGCGCATAGCCGATCGGCTGGCTGGCCGATCCAGGCCATCC
>NZ_AKJL01000185.1 GCF_000282355.1 Pseudomonas sp. GM49 | reverse complement strand
GCTTGCCCCCGTTGGGCTGCGGAGCGGCCCCTAAACCGGCGAATGTGGTGCATCAGACTCACCGCATTCTCCGGTTTTACGACTACTACGCAGCCGAACGGGGGCAAGCCCCCTCGCCACAGCAACAAATGATCTGTAAGCATGCCGACTTGGGCGTGGAACAGGTACGATACCCGTCATCTTTTCCAGTCCTGTTTTCGGAGTTGCCCATGAGCGCCGTCAATCGCGCAGCGGTGGAAGCCGTCCTTCGCCAATACACCGACCCTTACCTGAACCAGGACCCGGTCAGCGCCGGGTGCGTGCGCAACATCGACATCCAGGGTGACCGCGTCAGCGTTCAGCTCGAATTGGGTTACGCCGCCGGCCTGTTCAAGAGTGGCTGGGCGCAAATGCTGGAAATGGCCATTCAGGGGTTGGATGGCGTGACTGGTGCCCGGGTCGAGATCACCAGTGTGATCGCCGCGCACAAGGCCCAGGCGCAGATTCCGGGGCTGGCCAACGTCAAGAATGTGGTGGCCGTGGCGTCCGGCAAGGGCGGTGTGGGCAAATCCACCACGGCCGCCAACCTGGCCCTGGCCCTGGCCCGCGAAGGCGCCAAGGTCGGGATTCTTGATGCGGATATCTATGGCCCGAGCCAGGGCATCATGTTCGGTATTCCGGAGCGCACCCGTCCCGAGGTCAAAGACCAGAAGTGGTTCGTACCACTCAAGTCCCATGGTGTTGAAGTGATGTCGATGGCCTTCCTGACCGACGACAACACGCCGATGGTCTGGCGCGGGCCGATGGTTTCCGGCGCCTTGCTGCAACTGGTGACCCAAACCGCGTGGGGCGACCTGGACTACCTGGTCATCGACATGCCGCCAGGCACCGGCGACATCCAGCTGACCCTGGCGCAGAAAGTGCCGGTGGCCGGTGCGGTCATCGTCACGACCCCGCAGGACCTGGCATTGCTGGACGCGCGCAAGGGCGTGGAAATGTTCCGCAAGGTCAACATTCCGGTACTGGGCGTGGTGGAAAACATGGCCGTGCACATCTGCTCCAACTGCGGACATGCCGAGCATCTGTTCGGTGAAGGCGGGGGCGTGAAACTGGCCAACCAGTATGGCGTCGAGCTGCTGGCCTCGTTGCCGCTGTCGATGGTCATCCGCGAACAGGCCGATGGCGGCAAGCCAACAGTGATCGCCGAACCGGACAGCCCGATTGCACTGGTTTACCAGGAACTGGCCCGTCATGTTGGCGCGCGGATCGTGTTGCAGGAAGCTTTGACGCCGGCTATGCCGAATATAAGCGTCAGCGACGATTGATGATCTGAAATACTTTCCCCTGTGGGAGCGGGCTTGCTCGCGAATGCGGTGTGTCATTCAACAGATGGTTGACTGATCTAACGCATTCGCGAGCAAGCCCGCTCCCACATTTGTTTTGTGGTGACCTTAGAGGCGCAACCCGCCATCCATTTCCAGAATCCGGCCGGTGTAGTAGTCGTTCTCGAAGATGTAAGCCGCCGAATGGGCGATCTCATCCGGCTTGCCCATGCGCTTGAGCGGAATCCCGGAGGTCATCTTCTCCAGCGCTTCAGGCTTCATGCCCAGGGTCATTTCGGTTTCGATGAAGCCCGGTGCAATGCCGGCGACACGAATGCCGTAGCGCGCCAGTTCCTTGGCCCAGGTCACGGTCGCCGCCGCGACGCCGGCCTTGGCGGCGGAGTAGTTGGTCTGACCGACGTTGCCGGCGCGGGAAATCGACGAGATATTGATGATCGCGCCGGTGTTTTTCAGCTCGACCATTTTCGCCGCGACTTCACGGGTGCACAGGAACACGCCGGTCAGGTTGATGTCGATGACCGCCTGCCACTGGGCCAGGCTCATCTTGGTCATTTCGCCATCCTTGACTTTGAGCAGCAGACCGTCGCGCAGGATCCCGGCATTGTTGATCAAGCCATGGATCGCACCGAAGTCTTCAGCGACCTGGGCAACCATGTGGGTCACTTGCTCTTCGTTGGCCACGTTGCACAGGTAGGCGCGGGCCTCGACGCCTTGGGCCTTGCACGCGGCGACGGCGTCATCGAGTTTTTCCTGGTTCAGGTCGACCAGGGCGAGTTTCGCGCCCTTGCCGGCGAGATACTCGGCCATGGAACGGCCTAAACCCTGGCAACCGCCAGTGATAATGATTACTTTGTCAGTGAGTTGCATTCGCATGTCCCCGGCAGCAGGTCTGAGTGGTTTCCTTGTAGAGAGCCTCTCGATCTGCGCCTGACGTGGTCCGGCTGCACATGAGAACTGCCCCCGATGGCGTGCTGGAACTTTCACCAGCAGCTCGTCCGTTTTTATGACGGATTCTATTTAAGGAGTCATAAATTGAGCGTTGAAGCGGCTAAGCATGCACGAGAATTGCTTCTCAAGGAATACCGTGGGGTGCTCTCGACGCACTCCAAATCGATGCCCGGTTTTCCGTTCGGCTCCGTGGTTCCTTACTGTCTGGACGAGCTGGGTCGGCCGCTGATCCTGATCAGCCGCATCGCCCAGCACACTCATAATCTGCAAAAAGATCCGAAGTGCTCGCTCTTTGTCGGCGAGCGTGGCGCCGAAGATGTTCAAGCCGTTGGTCGGCTGACTTACCTGGCGCAAGCGCAGCAGCTCGAAGACGAAGCCGCCATCGAAGCCGCCTCTGAGCGTTACTACCGCTACTTCCCGGAGTCACAGGGTTATCACAAGGCCCACGATTTCGATTTCTGGGTGCTCAAGCCAGTACGCCACCGCTACATCGGCGGG
>NZ_AKJL01000184.1 GCF_000282355.1 Pseudomonas sp. GM49 | reverse complement strand
CCGCCGCAGTCATTGGCTGTCGGCAGGAGACACGCTATGCCCCGTCTGGCTAAACACCTCGCCTGGTTTGCCGTGGCTGTCCTGGGAGCGATTGCGCTGAGTGTCGTGGCCCTGCGCCGCGGCGAAGCGATCAACGCCCTGTGGATCGTAGTCGCAGCCGTCGCCATCTACCTCGTTGCCTACCGCTACTACAGCCTGTTCATCGCCAACAAAGTGATGCAGCTCGATCCCGCTCGGGCCACTCCCGCTGTGCTCAATAACGATGGTCTGGACTACGTGCCGACCAACAAGCACGTGCTGTTCGGTCACCACTTCGCCGCTATCGCCGGTGCAGGTCCACTGGTCGGCCCGGTGCTGGCAGCGCAGATGGGCTACCTGCCCGGCACGCTGTGGCTGATCGCCGGCGTAGTGCTGGCCGGTGCCGTTCAGGACTTCATGGTCCTGTTCATGTCCACCCGCCGCAATGGCCGTTCCCTGGGTGACATGGTCCGTGAAGAAATGGGTCGCATTCCCGGCACCATCGCGCTGTTCGGCTGCTTTCTGATCATGATCATCATCCTCGCCGTGCTGGCGCTGATCGTGGTGAAAGCCCTGGCCGAAAGCCCATGGGGCATTTTCACCGTGATGGCGACCATTCCGATTGCGATGTTCATGGGCATCTACATGCGCTACATCCGCCCCGGTCGCATCGGTGAGATCTCGGTGATCGGCGTGCTGTTGCTGCTGGGCTCGATCTGGCTCGGCGGGCAGATTGCCGCGGATCCGGTGTGGGCCAAGGCGTTTACCTTTACCGGTATCCAGATCACCTGGATGCTGATCGGTTACGGTTTTGTCGCAGCCGTGTTGCCGGTGTGGCTGATTCTGGCGCCCCGTGACTATCTGTCGACCTTCCTGAAAATCGGCACCATTGTCGCCCTGGCCATCGGCATCCTGGTGACCATGCCCGAGCTGAAAATGCCGGCGCTGACCCAATTCATCGACGGCACCGGCCCGGTGTGGAAGGGCGGTCTGTTCCCGTTCCTGTTCATCACCATCGCCTGCGGCGCGGTCTCGGGCTTCCATGCGCTGATCGCTTCCGGGACCACGCCGAAGTTGCTGGCCAGTGAAGGGCATGCCCGTTACATCGGTTACGGCGGCATGCTGATGGAATCGTTCGTGGCGATCATGGCCATGGTCGCCGCCTCGGTGATCGATCCGGGCGTGTATTTCGCCATGAACAGCCCGGCCGCCGTGGTTGGCGCCGATGCGGTTGCCGTTGCGCAAACCGTCAGCAGCTGGGGCTTCGCCATTACCCCGGAAGCCCTGCAAGCGGTGGCCCACGACATCGGTGAAACCACCATCCTGGCCCGTGCCGGTGGTGCGCCGACCCTGGCGGTGGGTATCGCGCAGATCCTGCACCATGTGTTGCCGGGCGAGAACACCATGGCGTTCTGGTACCACTTCGCGATCCTGTTCGAAGCGCTGTTCATCCTGACCGCGGTCGATGCCGGTACCCGCGCCGGGCGTTTCATGCTCCAGGACTTGCTCGGTTCCTTCGTGCCGGCCCTGCGTCGCACCGAATCCTGGACCGCCAACCTGATCGCCACCGCCGGTTGTGTGGCCATGTGGGGTTATCTGCTGTATCAGGGCGTGATCGATCCATTGGGTGGCATCAATACCCTGTGGCCGCTGTTCGGTATCTCCAACCAGATGCTGGCCGGTATCGCGCTGATGCTCGGCACCGTGGTGCTGATCAAAATGAAACGCCAGCGGTATGTCTGGGTCACCTTGCTGCCGGCGGTATGGTTGCTGATCTGTACCACCACCGCTGGTTTCATCAAGCTGTTCGATGCCAACCCGGCGATCGGCTTCCTCGCCCTGGCCAGGAAGTACAGCGATGCCTTGGCCAACGGTCAGGTGCTGGCCCCGGCCAAGAGCATCGACCAGATGCAGCACGTGATCTTCAACGCCTACACCAACGCGACGCTGACCGCGCTGTTCCTGTTCGTGGTGTTCAGCATCCTGTTCTTTGCGCTCAAGGTCGGTATTGCCGCTTGGGGCAGCAAGGAGCGTACGGATAAGGAAGCGCCATTCCACGCGCTGCCGGATGCCTGATCATGTTCAATGACCTCAGTCGCCTGGGTAAATACCTTGGTCAGGCCGCGCGCCTGATGGTCGGCATGCCCGACTACGACAACTACGTCGAGCATATGCAGACCAAACACCCGGACAAACCGGTGATGGACTACGAGGCGTTCTTCCGCGAGCGCCAGGAGGCTCGTTACGGCAGTAAAGCCGGACCGAAGTGCTGTTGAGTGACATAAAAAACCGGCTGAAAGGCCGGTTTTTTATTGCGCGCAGTAACGGCCTGGACATTTCGGGCTCCGTTGCGATTCGAATCGTCGCCACCACTTTTGTTCCGGGTCATGGAAGCATTGCCAACCTCCTGACTGATTTGAGCTGTTTATCAGCTATCTCCCCCAGATGGAGCGACAGTTTCCCCGTCCGGTACTTTAATGGATGGTCTGGAGCGACTGATCACTGGGCCGTCATAGCCTTGAGGCTATGGATCCCATACCGAAAAGCTATTTCTTCAATCGGTGATCCGGATCCACGCTTAAGGATGGTTAGCTGAAAACAAAATCAAGAGGAGATGCCATGTCAACTGAATCGAAATGCCCGTTCAATCACGCCGCTGGCGGTGGCACGACGAACCGCGACTGGTGGCCGAACCAACTGAACCTGAAGATCTTGAGTCAACACTCACCCAAGTCTGACCCGTTGGGGGGCGACTTCAACTATGCCGAAGCTTTCAAGAGCCTGGATTTCCATGCGCTGAAAAAAGACCTGACCGCGCTGATGACCGATTCCCAGGACTGGTGGCCGGCGGACTTCGGTCACTATGGGCCTTTCTTTATCCGCATGTCCTGGCACGCCGCAGGCACCTATCGCACCGGTGACGGCCGGGGCGGCGCCGGCTCCGGCCAGCAACGCTTTGCACCGCTCAACAGCTGGCCGGACAACGTCAGCCTCGACAAGGCCCGTCGGCTGCTCTGGCCGATCAAGCAAAAGTACGGCAACAAAATCTCCTGGGCCGACCTGATCGTCCTTGCCGGCAACGTTGCACTGGAGTCCATGGGCTTCAAGACCTTTGGTTTTTCCGGTGGCCGCCCGGATGTCTGGGAACCGGACGAAGACGTCTACTGGGGCTCGGAAAGTAAGTGGCTGGGTGGCGACGTGCGTTATGGCAAAGATGCCGGGCAAGCTCCCGCCGAGCGCAATCTGGAAACCCCACTCGCAGCCGTGCAGATGGGCCTGATTTACGTAAACCCCGAAGGCCCTGAAGGCAACTCTGATCCGGTCGCCGCCGGGATAGACATCCGTGAAACCTTTGCGCGCATGGCCATGAACGACGAGGAAACCGTCGCGCTGATCGCGGGCGGCCACGCCTTCGGCAAAACCCACGGTGCCGGTCCTGTCGACCATGTCGGACCTGAGCCCGAAGCCGCCGGCCTCGAACTGCAGGGCCTGGGCTGGAAGAGCACGTTCGGTACCGGTAAAGGTGGCGACGCCATCTCCAGCGGCCTGGAAGTGACCTGGACGACCACGCCAACCCAGTGGAGCAACAACTACCTGGAAAACCTGTTCGGATACGAATGGGAACTGACCAAGAGCCCGGCAGGGGCAAACCAGTGGAAGCCGAAAAACGGCGCTGGCGCCGGCACCATTCCGGATGCCTTTGATCCGTCCAGACGGCGTGATCCGACCATGCTGACCACGGACCTGTCGCTACGCTTCGACCCGATCTATGAGCCGATTTCCCGGCGCTTCCTGGCCAATCCAGACCAGTTGGCCGACGCCTTCGCCCGTGCCTGGTACAAGCTGATTCACCGTGACATGGGGCCGCTCTCACGCTATCTCGGCCCGGAAATGCCGAACGAAGAGCTGCTGTGGCAAGACCCGATCCCTGCCGTTAACCATCCACTGGTCAACGACAGCGATGTCGCCGCGCTCAAGGGCAAAATTGCGGCCTCGGGGCTGTCAGTCTCGCAGCTGGTATCTACCGCCTGGGCGGCAGCGTCGACTTTCCGTGGCTCCGACAAACGCGGCGGTGCCAACGGTGGGCGCTTGCGCCTAGCGCCACAGAAGTCCTGGCAGGCCAACCAGCCAGATCAACTGGCCAGCGTGCTGGCAAAACTCGAAAGCATTCAGAACGAGTTCAACAGTGGCGGCAAGAAAATCTCCCTGGCCGACCTGATCGTGCTCGCCGGAGGCGTGGGCGTGGAGCAGGCCGCGAAAAATGCCGGCCAAAGCGTGACGGTGCCTTTCACGCCGGGGCGCATGGACGCCAGCCAGGAGCAGACCGATGTCGATTCCTTCGGTTACCTTGAACCGATTGCCGACGGCTTCCGTAATTACCTGAAGCAACAGTACCGTGTGCCGGCCGAAAAGTTGCTGATCGACAAGGCGCAACTGCTGACGCTCAGCGCGCCGGAAATGACGGTGTTGCTGGGCGGCTTGCGCGTGTTGAACACCAATGTCGGCCAGAGCAAACACGGTGTGTTCACCACGCGTCCGGGAGCCCTGACCAACGACTTCTTCACCAACCTGCTGGATATGGGCGTGGAGTGGAAGCCGGTATCGGATGCCCAGCAGGAGTATGAAGGGCGTGATCGCAAAACCGGTGCAGTGAAGTGGACGGGGACGCGGGTTGACCTGGTCTTTGGTTCCAATGCGCAGTTGCGTGCCCTGGCCGAATTCTATGCCTGCGCCGATGCGCAGCAGAAATTCGTCAAGGACTTCGTCGCCGCGTGGACCAAAGTGATGAACCTGGATCGTTTCGACTTAAACCGCACCGTCTAGAGGAGATGTTGTCATAACGCTGGCATTACCGGCAAAAAGTGCCTCGGCTCGCCCTCCGGCTCCGACATCAGCGGAGGGCATCGGGCGACCATGAATCCTGGCGATCATGGTCCGGTCCATTGCTGTCGACCTTGTACAAAAAGGACACGCTGAAGGCGCAGTTTCCCGACAGTTTCGGAACTTCACCGGCTGGCGTGATTCGAGTTTGTGGGCTATTGGTTGATGACCAGGCATGAGTCCGGAAGAGAGGGGCTACTAATGAAAACGCTGATAGTTGATCACTCTTGGACCAAAATCATCGAGCGAGATGAGTTCGCCAAGGTCGCGCTGGCGGCAAAGATTGAGCAGATCGGAGAAATCGAAGCTGCCATTCGAGCGGTTGAAGGTGAAGAGGCGGCCCGCAATGCTCTAAATGATGGCTTGATAAAGCATGCATTAACGCGCTGCCTGGAGAACTTGCAGGGATCTGCATCCGTAACGGAGCAGGATTTCCGGGTCTGTTACGAGTTTGCGACAACCGCTGCGAAGAATGCAGAGCGAATCATTGACGAAGAGCTTGCGCACGTAGGGTCGTGATCGTAGGCGCCGCCCTCCGTGACCGGAAGCGATAGGTGGAGACTCCAGGATTTGGTGTTCAGCTATGCTTTCAGCACTTCGTTCAAGAAATGGATTTCGCTATGAGTAGCGTAAGAAAGCCGACACAGCGAGAAATCTCCGATGCCCTGGAACTTAGCGAAAGCGAGGTCGCGTTGTACGTTGCAGAGGTAGAGGAAAAGGCTGATGGGGCGGGGCACTGGATCTTTTTCAGTGTATCAACGCCTAACGACATCCTGTTCTGGCTCAGGGTCGGTAACAACCTGACGCTTGAAACAGACGCGATAAACATCCTCTGGGCAAAACAATCACCGAGTATCGCTCGTTAGGTCTCCGGGATCGCATTGCAGTGGTCAACTAATCCCGGACACGACGTTAAGTTTTTTCTCGGCCTGAGCCGTCGCCATCCGACGCGCTCTGAAGCTGGCTGACGTTACAGTCATCGAACCATCCTGGCCCGTAGCTTCACGAATGTGAGCCTGCTGCCGAACTCGCGGAATGATTATCCAGGTCGCGCCGGATGCCGTGATCTCGGTCGGAATATTTCCGACTTGAGGCGCGGTTGGCCGGACAGAAAACTCTGGCAGGTACAATGTTGACTATGGATAATGGCTGATTTTTCTGGATCAGAGTTTTCTCGATGAGCGCTCAAGAGATTAAAAAATACAATTATATTGATGCGTTGAGAGGCATTGCTATAATTTTAGTCGTGTTTGTTCATGCGTCGCAGTATGTTCAGCCTCTTAATAATACTCTTTGGCTGACAATGATTGAGGGGGCTAGAGGGGTCCAGTTGTTTTATATCGCTAGTGCGATAACACTCTGCATGTCTTGGGATGCAAGGAAATCTGGCGAGTTGAATCCTGTAAGAAATTTTTATTTACGCAGGGTGTTCAGGATCGCACCAATGTTTTATTTGGCGATTATTGGCTTTTTTATTCTGAACGGAACATCTCCTACAAATTTTGCTCCTAGCGGTCTTCATTGGTGGTTTTTTCCGATGACTGCGCTGTTTTTGCATGGGTTGCACCCGGAGACCATAAACTCAGTAGTGCCCGGTGGATGGTCAGTAGCTGTTGAAATGACGTTCTATCTATTGTTTCCTGCGCTTATGCTTGTTCGTAAGTTTTATTATTTTGTACTGCTATTGATTCTTTGTCTTCTATTGCAAGAGCTGAATGTGTTTGTGGCGACAAGTCTCTTTGTGTATGAGCCGGCTCAAAAGTATATGGTTGATAATTTCGTATTTTTCAACTTTATTGGTCAGGCTCCGGTATTTGTTCTTGGGGTAATGGCCTACATTTGTATCAGTAAGAATAAGGCGCCGAATTTAATATCTCTGGTTGTTGGTGGTGCTATGTTTATAGCGCTTTCTGTGGAGTTTTGGTGTCAATTTCAGACTGTTGTACCTCATCACGTTATTGCTGGTGGGGTATTTGCTATTTTTGCAATTTTTCTTGCCTGCTACCCAGTTAAATTGTTTGTTAACCCGATTGCCATGTTGCTTGGAAAACTTAGCTTTAGTATGTATTTGATACACATAGCAGTTTTAAAAATTCTGAGCAGTCATGGGATTAATTTGATGTTTGGCAAGGGGGATGCGGAAAGCATAATCTTTTTCTTGTTTGTGTTGCTTGTTACAACCGTTATCTCATGGTTCACATATCGCTTCATAGAGAAGCCAGGCATAGCTTTTGGGCGAAAACTGATCGACAGGCTTGAGGCTGGCAGCTTAAAGGTTTACCCAGCGCCATTGTCCTCTGAATCCGCAAAGTAAACGAAACCTCCTGTATCTGTAGCGATAGCTGCAAATCTCTCTAAAGCCGGCCTGTTGCCGGCTTTTTTTCGTCTGCCTTGAATTTGGCCATGGATCGGTTCCAGATCAACACCCGCCTTCGCATGGCTGCGTTCATCGATCAACTCAGTGCTGATGCTGCCACTGCTCGCGCCGTTGCTGTGCTTGCCGACGTGTTCAAGCGCGCTGACCAGCGAGCGGGCGACCTGGTTGAATTTGCTGACCAAGCCCGAGCCAGGGCACTGACCTGTGAGCAGGCCTGCATTTCAATCGGCGAAAATTAAACTACCGAACACGGATTGATTGCGGTGGCGGGGTTCCAAGCCTATTTTAGCGAGCTACCGGATGAGCGGCGCGGTGTAGAACAACTGGCTGTTGAACTATGGCCAGATTACCGCATAATTCACAATTTAAGAGTGGGCTCACACACAAGCAATGACGAGAGCCTAACGCAGATCACTTAGACAAAAGGCCAATAATAATTTATGTCTCGGATGACGCAGGAACAGTCAAGTCAACTTGACTCTATGCGCGCTCTTGCTGCGATTGTGGTTTTGTTTGGACATACTTTCCAAACACTACTTCTCCCGGCTGTTGGCTCTTGGTTTACATTGGTTGTGCTTGTGTCACAACTTGCCGTTATGGTGTTTTTTGTGCTTAGTGGCTTTTTGATAGGGAAGTCGGTGTGTAATAATATATCGAAAAACTCCGTGTTTAATATTGGGCAATATGCGAAGGATCGAGCTATCAGGATCTATCCACCATTGATCGCATCATTGGTTTTGATGGTTGTTCTTTCTATCGTCGCACCTTATGTATTTCCATCTGGAACAAACGCGCTACTTACAATTGAAGGTGTGGATTTCGTACGCACAGAATATGTGTCAGTCTCATCGGATGTCTTAGGCGCGCTGGCGTTTCTAAATGGGTTCAAAACCGAGACCCCGTCAGCTAATGGTCCGCTTTGGAGCTTGTCTATTGAGGTTTGGTACTACGTGATAGCCGCATCTGTCTTCCTATGGCCTGGCAGGAAGATAATCTCGAGTGTAATGCTTGGCATGGCCGTTTTTGTAACGTATAAAAACTCATTGTTTTTTATGTTGGCACCTGTTTGGTTCTCTGGATTTGGGTTGGCATTGATTCATCAGCGTAGACCGCAGATGAATAACCGGATTTTTGGTGTGATGTTTGCGGTCTCTAGCCTCGCTTTTATTGCTGTCGTAGTTTTTGCTCTATTTGACGATCCATCTGGTAATGCTGTTGTACTGGCTCCTCTAAATTACTTTAGGGTAGTGTCTGGCTTGTGGTTCGCTTGCTTTCTTGCATTGCTAATGGGTGGGGGCGCATCTTTCCCCAAGTGGTTCCGTCGGCATGCGGCATATTCATACACTCTCTATGTAATTCACTTCCCGATTATGCTGTTTGTTTTAGGTTTGTCACAGAGGTATATATATAATTCTGTGCCGAATGCGCTGTTTGTCAGTGCTGTGACTATTGTTATCTCTTTGGCAGCATCGTGGTTGATAAGCCGTTGGGTTGAAAGTAAATCGTTCATATCCGGGTTGGCGCTATATGCCAAAAAAGCGATAACCAAGAAGTTAACAGCGTAGGTTTTCCTGAATTACAGGCTTTACGCTGGACAGCCTGGAAGATATCGACGGCTGCCTGTATGCGCAGTCGTGGTGGTGCAGTGAGGTATGACACCGGAACGTCAATCCGGCGCCATCATCACCGCAAGCGTCATCTTGATAAATTCTTCGTTCTTATCGATCGCGTCCAAGGCGCCGCGCACGTTGCTCGCGGTCAGCATTCGATGTCCGCGTCTTCTGCTGTTTTTTCAGCGCTGGCAGGCCAGGCATCGATCACCGATTGCAGGAACTGCTCCGACAATCGAGGGTTGTCCAATGCCCTGGCGATCAGTATTGCCCCGGTGATCGATGCAAGGATACGCAAGGCTTGCTGGTGTTTTTCATCATCGGTTTCGCCGTCGACCAATGGCATCAGCGTTTCGATCAGGTTCTGCACGCCTTTGGTGAACGAGTGGCTGACGGCACCGCCATTGCGCGCGACATCGGCGCCGAGGGCGGGGATCGGACAGCCTTCGGTCCAGTTGCTCAAGTGGCTTTGGGTCAAGTAACCCTTGAGCAGTTCAGGGATGGATTTAGCCGCTCGCCAGTCTTCGATGTTGGTTTCGAACGTGCGGCTGACCGCCTCTGACGCCAACTGCTCCTTGCCGCCGGGGAACTGTCCGTAAAAGCCGCCATGGGTCAGGCCCACCGAGCGGGAAAGTTCGCCGATACCGATGCCATCAATGCCTTTTTCCCGGTACATCCTCGAGGCTGCGCCGAGGATTGCTTCCTTGTTGGCTGCTGCCTGGTCTTTCGTCACTTTCATGCGTGGGTCCTGTCATCCGATGAGCGCCCTGGCAAATTTTTGCTGAGGGGCTGGTATTGATGATGATCATAATATAAATTCGCGGCAATGGTTTTGCCGGTCCCGGGCCCGTGGCTCAAGTCTAAACACCTCACAGGGTGCCGCCCCCATGAAACGTAATGATCTGCGCAGTATCGACCTTAATCTGCTGGTGGTTTTCGAGGCGCTCATTCAGGAACGCAATGTCTCCCGTGCCGCAGAAAAGCTTGCTCTGGGCCAACCGGCGGTCAGCGGCGCACTGGGTCGTCTGCGCGCATTGTTCAACGACCCTCTGTTTAAACGCATTGGCCACAAAATGGAACCGACCGCCCGTGCATTGCAGGTGGCGCAAACGCTTGGGCCCGCACTGGACTCCATTTGTTCCGTCGTCAGTCTGGCGGCTTGCAGTAAAAAACCCGGTTAATTCATGGGCTTGATCTGAGTTTTCATTTTTTTTGCGCTTATACATGATGGTCATCATTAATGATGATAACCAAGTTCACTCCGTTCAATTCGTCGCTGCCCCCTGTGCGGCCGAGAATTCTCCAACCCCTAAACCGTCTGGCGGACACTACCCATGGAACAGTCACTCAAACCTTTGCGTTATCCCCTTGCTGCATTGGCGTTGGCGACCGTCACTGCTTGCGGCCACGCACCCGATGCCGCCCAGGCGCCGGGTGCGCCGCATGTCACGGTGGCCAAAGTGCTCGAGCAACCCATTACCGAATGGGATGAAGTCACCGCCCGTCTTGAAGCGCCGGAAACCGTTGTGGTTCGTCCGCGGGTGTCGGGGCAGATCGATCGCGTCGCCTTCACCGATGGCGAGTCGGTGAAGAAAGGGGATTTGCTGTTCCAGATTGATCCACGTCCGTTCGAACACGAAGTGCATCGCCTCGAAGCGCAGTTGCAACAAGCTCGCGCCACGCTGGTTCGAACTGGCAATGAAGCACAACGTGGCCAGCGCTTGCTGAGCAGCAATGCGATCTCGGCGGAGCTGGCCGACACGCGCAACACCACCGCCCAGGAAGCCCGTGCCGCTGTCGATGCCGTGCAGGCGCAACTCGATCTGGCACGTTTGAACCTGAGCTTCACTCGCGTCACCGCACCGATTACCGGCCGGGTCAGCCGTGCCGAAATCACCGCCGGCAACATCGTCACCGCCGACACCTCGGCGCTGACCAGCGTGGTTTCCACCGACAAGGTCTACGCCTATTTCGACGCCGACGAACGCCTGTTCCTCAAGTACGGCCAGCTCTCCCGTGAAGGCCGGCGCAGCCAGTCCACACCGGTGTACATGGGCTTGTCGAACGAGGAGGGCAATAGCCACCTGGGGCAGATGAACTTCGTCGACAACCAGGTCAATCCCAAAACCGGCACCATTCGAGGCCGCGCGGTGTTCGACAACGCGGACGGCCAATACACCCCGGGCTTGTATGCCCGATTGAAACTGGTGGGCAGCGCGGCCTATGCCGGCCTGCTGATCAAAGACGAAGCGGTGGGCACCGACCTGGGCAAGAAGTTCGTGCTGGTGATCGACCAGGACAACAAGGCCGTGTACCGCAGCGTCGATCTGGGGCCGAAACTCGAAGGCTTGCGCATCGTGCGCAGCGGTTTGCAGAAAGAGGACCGCATCGTCATCAACGGTCTGCAACGGGTTCGTCCCGGCGCGGTGGTCGCGCCTCAGGATGCGCCGATGGCCGACGCGCAAACCGTCGCCACCCTGGCCCGTCAACGTCAGGCCATCGAGGCGGGCAATCAGCCCGTCGCTCCGTCACCGGCGCTGGTGAAAACCGATGCTGCCGTTTCGCCTCGCGGATAAAGGAACACTGTCATGAAGTTCTCCCGGTTCTTTATCACGCGGCCGATCTTCGCCGCAGTGTTGTCGCTGCTGATCCTGATCGCCGGTGCCATCGCGTTGTTCCAGTTGCCGATCAGCGAATACCCCGAGGTGGTGCCACCGACCGTCGTCATCCACGCCAACTACCCGGGTGCCAACCCCAAGGTGATTGGCGAAACCGTGGCCGCGCCACTCGAGCAAGCGATCACCGGCGTCGAGAACATGCTGTACATGTATTCGCAGTCCACGGCCGATGGCCGGCTCACCCTCACGGTGACCTTCGCCCTGGGCACCGATCTGGACAACGCCCAGGTGCAGGTGCAGAACCGCGTGACCCGGACGGAGCCGAAACTTCCCGAAGAAGTGACGCGCATCGGCATCACCGTGGACAAGGCGTCGCCCGAACTGACGATGGTGGTGCACCTGACCTCGCCGGACAAGCGCTACGACATGCTCTACCTGTCCAACTACGCGATCCTCAACGTCAAGGATGAGCTGTCTCGCCTGAACGGTATCGGTGACGTGAAGATGTTCGGTATCGGCGACTATTCGCTGCGGATCTGGCTCGATCCGAACAAGACCGCTTCACGCAACCTGACCGCGACCGACGTGGTCAACGCGGTCCGTGAACAGAACCGTCAGGTCGCTGCCGGCCAACTGGGTGCACCGCCTGCGCCCAACGCCACGAGCTTCCAGATGTCGATCAACTCCCAGGGGCGGTTGGTTACCGAGGAGGAGTTCGAGAATGTGATTATCCGCAGTGGTCCGGATGGTGAAATCACTCGCCTCAAGGATATTGCGCGGATTGAACTGGGCTCCAACCAGTACGCCCTGCGCGCCTTGCTCAATAACCAGGAAGCAGTGGCGATGCCGATCTTCCAGCGCCCGGGCTCGAATGCGATCGACGTCTCCGATCAGGTGCGGGCGAAGATGGCCGAGCTGAAGAAGAACTTCCCGGAAGGTATGGACTACGAGATTGTCTACGACCCGACCATCTTCGTGCGCAGTTCGATTGAAGCGGTGGTTCACACCCTGTTCGAAGCGCTGATCCTGGTGGTGCTGGTGGTGATCCTGTTCCTGCAAACCTGGCGTGCCTCGATCATTCCGCTGGTGGCGGTGCCGGTATCGCTGATCGGCACGTTTGCCGTGATGCACCTGTTCGGTTTCTCGCTCAATGCCCTGTCGCTGTTTGGCCTGGTGCTGGCCATCGGCATCGTGGTCGATGATGCGATCGTGGTGGTGGAGAACGTCGAGCGCAACATCGAGTTGGGCCTCGAGCCGATCGAGGCAACCAAGAAAGCCATGGGCGAGGTGACCGGCCCGATCATCGCCACGGCGTTGGTGTTGTGCGCGGTGTTCGTGCCGGCTGCGTTCATCTCGGGCTTGACCGGGCAGTTCTACAAGCAATTCGCCCTGACCATTGCCATCTCGACCGTGATCTCGGCGTTCAACTCCTTGACCCTGTCGCCGGCGTTGGCTGCGGTATTGCTCAAGGCCCACGGTGCGCCGAAAGACCGTTTCTCCAAAGTGCTGGATCGTCTGTTCGGTGGCTGGCTGTTCAAACCCTTCAACCGCGTGTTCGAAAAGGCCAGCCACGGCTATGTGGTTGCCGTCGCCAAGGTCATTCGTGGCAGTAGCGTGGCCTTGCTGGTGTATGCCGGGCTGATCGCCATGACGTACATGGGCTTCAGCACCACGCCGACCGGTTTCGTGCCGACCCAGGATAAAAAATACCTGGTGACCTTCGCGCAATTACCCGACGCCGCAAGCCTTGATCGTTCGGAGTCGGTGATTCGTCGCATGAGCACCATTGCCATGAACGAGCCGGGGTTCGACAGCGCGGTGGCGTTCCCCGGTCTGTCGATCAATGGCTTCACCAACAGCCCGAACGCCGGCATTGCCTTCATCGGCTTTTT
>NZ_AKJL01000183.1 GCF_000282355.1 Pseudomonas sp. GM49 | reverse complement strand
CCTGACACACCGCCTTCGCGAGCAAGCCCGCTCCCACAGGTTCCAATGCTGATCAGCGAGTATTTGTAGCCAGGAGCACTTATGACCAGCCCAAAGAAAGCCCCCGCGCCAGCCCCTCGTGCCGAAACCACACGAATCCGCGAAGGCCTGCCCTTTCCGCTGGGCGCCACCTGGGATGGACTGGGAGTCAACTTCGCCCTGTTTTCCGCCCACGCCACCAAGGTTGAATTGTGCCTGTTCGACGACACCGGCGAGGTGGAACTCGAACGCATCGAACTGCCCGAATACACCGACGAGATCTATCACGGCTACCTGCCCGACGCCCATCCGGGGCTGATCTACGGCTATCGCGTGTACGGTCCGTACGACCCGGCCAACGGCCATCGTTTCAACCCCAACAAACTGCTGATCGACCCCTACGCCAAACAACTGGTCGGCAAGCTCAAATGGTCCGAAGCGCTGTTCGGCTACACCATCGGCCACCCCGACGCCGACCTCAGCTTCGATGAACGGGACAGCGCGCCCTTCGTGCCCAAATGCAAGGTCATCGACCCGGCGCACACCTGGGGCCACGATCATCGTGTCAGCGTGCCGTGGGACAAGACCATCATTTATGAAACCCATGTGCGCGGCTTCAGCATGCGTCACCCTGCCGTCCCCGAAAACGTGCGCGGCACGTTTGCCGGGTTGATGGTCGATGATGTGGTGGAACACATCCGCAAGCTCGGCGTGTCGACCGTGGAGCTGCTGCCGATCCACGCGTTCGTCAACGACCAGCATTTGCTGCACAAGGGCATGACCAATTACTGGGGCTACAACAGCATTGCCTTCTTCGCCCCCGACCCGCGTTACCTGGCCAGTGGCAAGATTGCCGAACTCAAGGAAATGGTCGCGCACCTGCACGAAGCCAATCTGGAGGTGATCCTCGACGTGGTCTACAACCACACCGCCGAGGGCAACGAACAAGGCCCGACCCTGTCCATGCGCGGCATCGACAATGCGTCCTACTACCGCCTCAAGCCCGATGACAAGCGCTTCTATATCAACGATTCCGGCACTGGCAACACCCTGGACCTGAGCCACCCGTGCGTACTGCAAATGGTCACCGACTCCCTGCGCTACTGGGCCTCGGAAATGCACGTGGACGGCTTCCGCTTCGACCTGGCGACCATCCTCGGGCGCTATCACGACGGTTTCGACGAACGCCACAGTTTCCTCGTGGCCTGCCGCCAGGACCCGGTGCTGCGCCAGGTCAAACTGATTGCCGAACCCTGGGACTGCGGTCCCGGCGGTTACCAGGTCGGCCGCTTTCCGCCGGGGTGGGTCGAATGGAACGACAAATTCCGCGACACCGTGCGTGGGTTCTGGAAAGGCGATGACGGGCAACTGGCGGACTTTGCCAGCCGCCTGACCGCTTCGGGCGAGATGTTCAACCAACGTGGCCGACGGCCCTATTCATCGGTCAATTTCGTCACCGCCCACGACGGTTTCACCCTCAACGACCTGGTGTCGTACAACGACAAACACAACGAAGCCAACGACGAAGACAATCAGGACGGCAGCAACAACAACCTGTCGTGGAACCACGGCGTCGAAGGCCCCACCGACGATCCCGAAATCAACGCGCTGCGGCATCGGCAGATGCGCAACTTCTTCGCCACCCTGCTGCTGGCCCAAGGCACGCCGATGCTGGTGGCCGGCGACGAATTCGCCCGCACCCAGGACGGCAACAACAATGCGTACTGCCAGGACAGCGAGATCGGCTGGGTCAACTGGGACCTCAGCGAAGACGGCAAGGCCCTGCTCAAGTTCGTCAAACGTCTGATCAAGTTGCGCCTGACGTACCCGATCCTGCGCCGTGGGCGTTTTCTGGTGGGCAATTACAACGAGGACATCGGCGTCAAGGATGTGACCTGGCTGGCGCCGGACGGCACGGAAATGACCACCGAGCATTGGCACGATGCGCACAACCGATGCCTGGGCATGCTGCTCGATGGCCGCGCCCAGGAAACCGGTATTCGCCGCAAAGGCGTCGACGCAACGTTGATGCTGGTGGTGAACGCGCATCACGACATCGTCAATTTCCGCCTGCCGGAAGTGCCTGACGGCGGTTTCTGGACGTGCATGATCGACACTAACCAGCCGTCGATCCGCGGCCAGGAACGCTTTGAGTTTGGCCACGAGTATTCGGTCACCGGCCGCTCGTTGCTGCTGTTCGAGTTGCAGCATGAGGAAGAAGAGTAACGGCGAGGTTCAGGAATTCACGACGCCACTGCCGTAGAGCGGAAAAATCACATTGGTCAGGTTCGCGATGCGACGAATAGCGCGACATGAGCAATACTCGATGCGCGGCCATCCAGGGTTGGACTTGTCGCACATTGCTATCAACGAGCCTTCACGGGTCTGCCGGGCCTGGATCGCCCACGACTGAAGGCGAAGCAGAACAAGGACGTACTACCGATGAAATTCGTTTCCGTCAGCGAAGCCAGCCTGCCATCACAAATCTGGAACAGTGCCCCGCAACTGGACAGCATTCCGGTTATCAGCACCCAAACCCTGGTACCCACCGGCGCACGCGCGGTGCTGATTGCCCCGCACCCCGGCGATGAAGTCGTGATCTGCGGCGGCCTCCTGCAATTGCTCAGCAACCTGGGCCACCCGCTGCAATTGATCTCGATCACCGATGGCAGCGCCAGCCATCCGGGCTCTTTACAGTGGTCGGAAAAACGCCTCAGCGTATTTCGCCCCCAGGAAAGCGTGGAAGCCATCCGCCGACTCGGGTTGCCGATGCACAGCCTGAAGTGGATTCGTGGCGGTTTTACCGATAACGCGCTGGTGGAGCACGAAGAACAGATCGCCCAATTCATCACACGCTACCTGCGCCCCGGTGATGTGGTGTTCAGCACCTGGCGCGAGGACGGCAATGTCGACCACGACACCGTTGGCCGCGCCAGCGCCAGGGCGGCGGCCAACGCCGGGGCAACCTACAACGACGTACCGCTCTGGGCCTGGCACTGGCCGGCACGGGACCGGGAGCTGATTCCCTGGCATCGTGCCCGCAAGGTGCGCCTCGATACCTGGACCGTCGCCCGCAAGAGCCACGCCACCCACGCCTACGCCAGCCAACTCGATGGCGAACCGGCCATCGGCCTCGCACCGTTGTTGCCCCGGGCGCTGCTGGAACGCATCCGTTTGCCTTATGAAATTGTCTTCGTCTAAGACCACTGCACTTTTCTGTAGGAGCGAGCTTGCTCGCGAAAAGCCTGAGAGCGCCGCAGAGTGTCAGATTTGGCGCGTTGGCGTTAAAGGCAAACTGAACTGCCCGTCCATGCGTCAGTCGCATGCATAGGCAGCCCCCGAATCAGAGGAGTGAAAGTGGCCAGTAATTCCAAGCGGCAAACAACTGAATCGGTGCCGTTGAGTACTCCCACGGACATCCACCGACTGCGCGTGCTGACGGTCAACACCCACAAGGGGTTTACCGCACTCAACCGGCGTTTCATCCTCCCTGAATTGCGTGAAGCGGTGCGCAGTACGTCGGCAGACCTGGTGTTTCTGCAAGAAGTCGTCGGCGAGCACGACCGCCACTCTTCCCGCTACAACGATTGGCCACAAACTTCGCAATATGAATTCCTTGCCGACAGCATGTGGAGCGACTTCGCCTATGGGCGTAATGCCGTCTATCCCGACGGTCATCATGGCAATGCCCTGCTGTCGAAATACCCGATCCGCGAGTACCGAAACCTGGACGTTTCCATTACCGGCCCGGAACGTCGCGGCTTGCTGCACTGCGTGCTGGACGTGCCGGGGCATAGCGAAGTCCATGCCATCTGCGTGCACCTCAGCCTGCTGGAAAGTCACCGTCAACTGCAATTGCAATTGCTCTGTCAGCTCCTTGAGTCCCTGCCTGAGCAGGCGCCGGTGATCATTGCCGGCGACTTCAACGACTGGCAGATGCAGGGCAACGCCGCCCTGGCCCGCCGCGATGACTTGCACGAAGCCTTCGAACGCCACCATGGCCGCCCGGCCAAAACCTACCCCGCGCGGTTTCCCTTGCTGCGTCTGGACCGCGTCTACCTGCGCAACGCCAGCAGCCACGAGCCGCAAATACTCGGGAACAAGCCGTGGACGCACCTTTCTGATCATTTGCCGTTGGCGGTGGAAGTGCATCTCTGAATCACGGCCATTCAGTGCCAGGTGTCGGCGTCGATAGCACCGGCCCCTTCGCGAGCAAGCCCGCTCCCACACGGGATTTGAGTACGACATCAATCCAATGTGGGAGCGGGCTTGCTCGCGAATTGCAGCGGCGCCGACTCTGGATCAGCCCTCCGGCCGCAACATCAACACCGCCAACGGCGGCAAATTCAGCATCAACGACAACGCCTGCCCATGGCTCGGCGTTTCCTCGGCCGCCACCCCGCCACTGTTGCCGTAGTTGGAACCGGCATAGATAGACGAGTCGCTGTTGAGCACCTCGCTCCACTGCCCGGCAAACGGCACCCCGACGCGATAAGCCTCGCGCGGCACCGGCGTGAAGTTGGCCACCACCAGCACGGGCTTGCCGTCCTTGCTCCAGCGCAGCCACGCATAGACGCTATTGATCGCATCATCGCCGATCAACCACTGGAAACCCTGCGGCACGTCGTCCTGCTCGTGCAGCGCCGCCTCTTCGCGGTACAGGCGGTTGAGGTCGCCCACCAGTTTTTGCACGCCCTGGTGTTCGGGGTACTGCAACAGGTACCAGTCCAGTTGCTGGTCGTGGTTCCACTCGCGCCACTGGCCGAACTCGCAGCCCATGAACAACAGCTTCTTGCCCGGGTGCGCCCACATGAAACTCAGGTAGGCCCGCAGGTTGGCGAATTTCTGCCAGCGGTCGCCGGGCATTTTGTCGATCAGCGAATGTTTGCCGTGCACCACTTCGTCGTGGGAGATCGGCAGGATGAAGCGTTCGGACCAGGCATACACCAGGCCGAAGCTCAGTTCGTTGTGGTGATGGGCGCGGTAGACCGGGTCTTGTTGGATGTAATGCAGCGAATCGTGCATCCAGCCCATGTTCCATTTGTAGGCAAAACCCAGGCCGCCCTGTTGCGTGCCCTGGCTGACGCCCGGCCATGCGGTGGACTCTTCGGCGATCACCAGAGCGCCCGGCGCTTCCAGTGCCACGACGTCGTTGAGGTGGCGCAGGAAGTCGATAGCCTCCAGGTTCTCCCGCCCGCCATGGCGGTTCGGTACCCATTCGCCGGCCTTGCGCGAGTAGTCGCGGTACAGCATCGAGGCCACCGCATCGACGCGCAGGCCGTCGACGTGGAAATGCTTGAGCCAGTGCAGTGCCGACGCCAGCATGTAGCCGTGCACTTCGGTGCGGCCGAGGTTGTAGATCAGCGTGTCCCAATCCTGGTGGAAACCTTCCTGCGGATTGCCGTACTCGTACAGCGCCGTGCCGTCGAACTGGGCCAGGCCATGGACGTCGGTCGGAAAATGCGCCGGCACCCAGTCGAGGATCACCCCGATTTCAGCCTGGTGGCAGGCGTTGACGAACGCGGCAAACTCGTCCGGGGTGCCATAACGCGCACTCGGGGCGAATTGCGACAGCAACTGATAACCCCACGATCCGCCGAAGGGGTGCTCCATGATCGGCATCAGTTCGATGTGGGTGAAACCGAGGTCTTTCACATAGGGAATCAGTCGCTCGGCCAGTTCGGGCCAGGTGTATTGCCGGGCCACTTCACCAAGATCATCCAGTTCGCATTGCCATGAGCCGGCGTGCAACTCGTAGATCGACAGCGCGGCGGTCGGGCGCTGGCGTTCGCCACGGGACAGCATCCAGTCGTGGTCCTGCCAGTCGACCTTCAGCGGCGAAGCGACTTTCGACGCGGTGTCCGGCGGCAGGCTGGTGGCCAGCGCCACGGGATCAGCCTTCAACGGCAGAATGCCGTGGGCGCCGAGAATTTCGTATTTGTAGGCATCCCCCGCTTGCAGGCGCGGGATGAACAATTCCCAGACCCCGGTGGGATGACGCAGGCGCATTGGATGCCGGCGCCCATCCCAGACGTTGAAATCACCGACCACCGACACCCGCCGGGCATTCGGCGCCCACACGGCGAAACGCACGCCGTCGACGCCATCCACGGTCTTGAGTTGCGCGCCCAGGCAGGCACTGAGGTCGCGGTGATTGCCTTCGGCAAACAGGTACAAGTCCATTTCGCCCAGCAACGGGCCGAAGCTATAGGGGTCTTCGGCCGTTTGCTCGCCGCCGGCCCAACGGGTGCGCAGCAGATACGCTTGCGCATGGTCGAAATGCCCGACAAACAACCCCGGTGTCGCTGTGGCTTGAAGATGACCGAGCTCTTCGCCGGATGCCCTGGCCAGCACCTGCACACTCAGGGCGCCCGGCAGATAAGCGCGAATGAACTGCCCGCCAGCGCCATCGGCGTGAGGGCCGAGAATCGCAAAAGGATCGATATGCTCGGCGCGCACCAATGCATCGATATCCCGCGCGTTGGGCAGCAGCGCTTCTTTGTGATGACCCTGTTCCTTGTTCGAGACACTCATGACTACTCTCCACCCAGATCGGAAAAGGGTTTAAGCCCACTTAATAATCCATATAAACCGTGCAACGGCACGGGCAACCAGGTAGGGCGATTTTCCGCCTCATAGGCTACTTCATACGCCGCCTTCTCCAGACCGTACAACGCCAGCGCGGCATCCTCGCCTTCGGGATCTTGCCATGCATGGGCAAGACTAGCTGCCGCCAGCCGATAAGCGTCGACAAATGCTTGTCGTGCCTCGCTCAAGTAGCGATCGCTCACCCGCAAACGCGCAGCATCGGCCGCCGCGGTGTTATCGACGTTCTGCACATTGATCGCCATCGCCGCCGCATAATCGAAGGAACGCAGCACGCCGCTGACATCCTTGAACGGGCTGTGTTTGCCCCGTCGTTCATGCAATGACCGCGCCGGTTCGCCTTCGAAGTCGATCAGGTACGCATCGCCCTTGATCACCAGCACTTGCCCCAGATGCAGGTCGCCGTGCACACGAATGCGCAAGCCGCCCGCGGTCTTTTTCCCCAACGTTTGCACATGACCGAGAATGGCTTTTTTGTTGTCCAGTAAACGGCCGACCAGGGTCTGGTCCGCCGGGTTCAGCTGATTTTTATGCTGCTTGAGCAAGTTCAGTGCATGCTCGATTTGCGCCGCTATATCCTTGGCCGAGGCCAGTGCCTCCTGCTGCGTGGTGACCTGCGGCAAGAAGTCCGGGTTGGCGCTCGGCGTTGCCAGCACCTGATGCATTTCCCCCAGTCGCCGGCCCAGCATAGCGGCGAAATCTTTCAATTCGGCGAGCGCGTTGTAATGCTGTTCCTGCTCGGACACCGCGTCGGCCAGCTCATCGCGCAGCGCCCGTTCGAGGTTGTTCCGGGTCCACTCCCAGGCGTCCCCCTGATTGCTCAGATAACCTTGGGCGATCATCAGCAGGTTGTCTTCACCTGCTGCATCCCGACGCACCACGGCCCCCAGCAATGGCGAAATATTGCCGAACCCGGCGTTGGTCAGGAACGCGCTCATTTCCAGTTCCGGATGCACCCCGCAGGCAACCTTGCGGATCAGCTTCAGCACCAGGCTGTTGCCGATCACCACCGAGCTGTTGGACTGTTCGGCGGACAGGTAGCGCACCGGGGACTCAGCGTTCAGGCCGAGTTTTTCAAGCTCGGCGGTGGACTCGAAGCGAATCTCGCCATCGCCAGCGGCCAATACGCTGCCGGCCTGAATGCCTTGCAATACGGCATGCACAAAGGTTTCCAGGCTGAAGGCATCGGTGATCAGGCCGACCTGGCGTCCGCGCCGTACCCGCGACAACGCCAATTGCTGCGGCAACGGCGTACCGACCTGGTCCTCGGAGATAAAGCCGAACGGCAACTGGTAGCGACTGCTCTGGCCACCGCTGGTGACGTTGATCTCACTGAACAGTACCGGATGCTGTGGATCGCCGAACCGCACGCCATAGGCCAGATCGACCTGCTCGATGGCGGCGTCCTTGCCGGCGAACCAGCGGCGGTTCTGCAACCAGTTCGGCAGGATGTTTTGCTCCAGCGTGGTCCGTGACGGCGCTTCCAGCAGTTCTTCCATGCGCTTTTTCAGCACCAGCGTGGTGAAGTCCGGCAGGCTCTGTGCGGGCTCCACGTGCCAGCTCGGCATCTGGTTTTCCGCGGCGAGGCCGAACCAATAGAAGCCATAAGGCGCCAGCGTCAGGAGGAAATTCAACTGGCCGATGGGCGGGAACGCGTTACCCCCGAGCATCTCCACCGGCACCATGCCGACGTAGGCCGACAAATCGAGCTCGGCGGCCTGGGCACTGCGCGACACGTTGGCCACGCACAGAATGACTTCGTGTTTACCGTCCGCCCCGGTGTATTCGCGGGTGTAGGCCAGAATCCGCCGGTTGCTGGGCGACAGCATCTTCAACGTGCCACGGCCGAAGGCCTTGGATTGCTTGCGCACAGCGAGCATGCGCCGGGTCCAGTTCAACAGCGAATGCGGGTCGCCAGCCTGGGTCTCGACGTTGACCGACAGATAACCGTATTGCGGATCCATGATGGGCGGCAACACCAGGCTGGCCGGGTCGGCGCGGGAGAAACCGCCATTGCGGTCGATGGACCATTGCATCGGCGTACGCACGCCGTCGCGATCGCCGAGGTAGATGTTGTCGCCCATGCCAATCTCATCGCCGTAATACAGGGTCGGCGTGCCGGGCATCGACAGCAACAGGCTGTTGAGCAGTTCGACACGGCGTCGATCACGCTCCATCAGCGGCGCGAGACGACGACGAATCCCCAGGTTGATCCGCGCCCGGCGGTCGGCGGCGTAGTAATTCCACAGGTAATCGCGCTCCTTGTCAGTGACCATTTCCAGGGTCAGCTCATCGTGGTTGCGCAGGAAAATCGCCCACTGGCAGTTGGCGGGAATGTCCGGGGTCTGGCGCAGAATGTCGGTGATCGGGAAGCGATCTTCCTGGGCCAGGGCCATGTACATGCGCGGCATCAACGGGAAGTGAAAGGCCATGTGGCATTCGTCGCCGTTCAAGCCTTTCTTGTCGGTGTCGCCGAAGTACAACTGTGTGTCCTCCGGCCATTGATTGGCCTCGGCCAGCAGCATGCGATCGGGGTAGTTGGCGTCGATTTCGGCGCGGATTTTTTTCAGGACGTCATGGGTTTCCGGCAGGTTCTCGTTGTTGGTGCCGTCGCGTTCGATCAGGTAGGGAATCGCGTCCAGACGCAAGCCGTCGATGCCCATGTCGAGCCAGTACCGCATCACCGACAGCACCGCTTTCATGACTTGCGGATTATCGAAATTCAGGTCCGGCTGGTGGGAGTAGAAACGGTGCCAGAAGTACTGACCGGCGACCGGGTCCCAGGTCCAGTTAGACTTTTCGGTGTCGAGGAAAATGATGCGGGTGCCGTCGTATTTCTGATCGTCGTCCGACCATACGTAGAAATCCCGCGCCGCCGAACCGGGCTTGGCCTTGCGCGCACGCTGGAACCAGGGGTGCTGGTCGGAGGTGTGGTTGATGACCAGTTCGGTGATCACCCGCAGGCCGCGTTTGTGCGCCTCGGCAATGAAATGCCTGGCATCGGCCATGGTGCCGTAGTCGCTGTGCACGCCACGGTACTCGGCGATGTCATAGCCATCGTCGCGCCGCGGCGAGGGATAGAACGGCAGTAACCAGATGGTGTTGACGCCAAGGTCGGCGATGTAATCGAGCTTGGCGATAAGGCCCGGAAAGTCGCCAATCCCGTCGTTGTTGGAATCGAAATAAGATTTGACGTGAACTTGATAGATCACCGCATCCTTGTACCAGAGCGGGTCCTTGATGAACGTGGCTGCCTTGGGTTTCTTCGCCATGTGAAACTCCTGGTGAATTCAACTTTGGCCAAAGGCCTGGAATCCCCTGTGGTGCGGGGCCTGACTGTGGCGAGGGGGCTTGCCCCCGTTCGGCTGCGAAGCAGTCGTCAATACAGCGACTCGGTGTTGTTGAAAGAAAAAGCGGGGGTCGCTTCGCGACCCAACGGGGGCAAGCCCCCTCGCCACAGACAAGCTCCCTCGCCACAGAGGTTGTGGTGTTCTCAAGAAGCGGTAATGCGCCAGATCCCGAACGGCTGGTACGCCGGGTCGATCCGCATGAATTGCTGCTTGCCGTGCCACGTCCAGCGATGGCCATTCATCAAGTCTTCGCCCTGGGTGCTGGCGTTGTCGGGCAAGCCCATTTCCCACAATGGCAACTCGAAGTTCGCTTCCTGCACGTTGTGCGGATCGAGGCTGACCGCCACCAGAATGAAGTTGCTGCCGTCAAAGCTGCGTTTGCCAAAGTAGAGGATGTTGTCGTTCCAGGCGTTGTAGACCTTCAGGCCCAGATGCGTGTGCAGCGCCGGGTTTTGCCGGCGAATGCGGTTGAGCTGGGCGATCTCGGCAATGATATTGCCCGGCGCATTGAAGTCCCGCGGGCGGATCTCGTACTTCTCGGAATCGAGGTATTCCTCTTTGCCCGGCACCGGCGCCGACTCGCACAACTCGAAACCCGAGTACATGCCCCACAGGCCCGAGCCCATGGTTGCCAGTACGGCGCGGATAAGAAACCCGGGACGCCCGGAGTCGTGGAGGAACGCCGGGTTGATGTCCGGCGTATTGACGAAAAAATTCGGCCGGTAGCATTCGCGCCATGGCGATTCGTTGAGTTCGGTGAAATAACTCGCCAGTTCGGCCTTGGTGTTGCGCCAGGTGAAATAGGTGTAGCTCTGGGAATAACCGACCTTGCCCAGGCGCGCCATCATGGCCGGGGTGGTAAAGGCTTCGGCAAGGAAGATCACCTCGGGGTACAACGCCCGTACATCGGCGATCAGCCATTGCCAGAACGGCAGCGGCTTGGTGTGCGGGTTATCGACGCGAAAGATCTTCACGCCCTCCTCGACCCAGCCCACCACGATGTCGCGCAGTTCCAGCCACAGGCTCGGAATCGCCTCGGGGGTATAGAAGTCGACGTTGACGATGTCCTGGTATTTCTTTGGCGGGTTCTCCGCGTATTTGATCGTGCCGTCCGGCCGCCAGTTGAACCAGCCGGGGTGCTGCTTGAGCCACGGATGGTCCTGGGAACACTGGATGGCAAAATCCAGGGCGATTTCCAGGCCATGGGCCGCAGCGGCCGCCACCAGTCGGCGGAAGTCTTCGCGGGTACCCAACTGCGAGTGAATCGCCTCGTGCCCGCCCTCTTCGCTACCAATCGCATAGGGACTGCCCGGATCATCGGGACCCGCCGTCAGGGAATTGTTCGGGCCTTTGCGGTAGCTGCGCCCGATCGGGTGGATCGGCGGGAAATACAACACGTCGAAACCCATGTCCTGGATCATCGCCAGCCGTGAATGCACGTCATTGAAGGTGCCATGACGCGCCGGACTGTCGGTGATCGAACGCGGAAACAATTCATACCAACTGGCGAACTGCGCCAGCTCGCGCTCCACATCCACCGGGTACTCCGGGCTCAGGCTCAGGTAGGCGCGATGATTGACGCGGGCCATGAGGTCGGCGCTACGCTGGTGCAGAAACAGTGCGATCTGCTCGGTTTCGAGCAGTCCTGACAATTCATGGTGCAAGGACGCCAGTTGCTCGCTGAGTTGCCCTTCGCTACGTTCGGCGGCCTGCTGGACATGAATCCGGCCTTCCTGCAACTCCAGGCTGACGGGCACGGCAGCCGCATGCTTCTTTTCCAGCTCGTAGCGAAAACTGGCGAACTGATCGATCCAGGCTTCGATACAGAACAGATAACGGCCCTGGCTGTCGACACGGAACTGCCCTTGCCAGCCATTGTTGCCCAGATCATTCATGACCGCGCTTTGCCAGACGTCCTCGTCTTCAGCCCGCCAGCGCACCCGCACCGCCAGTTTGTCATGCCCGTCGGCGAAGACCTTGGCCGTCACCACCACGTCCTGCCCCACCACGGCTTTCACGGCAAACTGCCCGCCCTCAAGGGTCGGCATGGCGTTTTCAATGACAATTCGCGGCAGCAACAACGCCTGCGACAGCGGCATGTGCGGGTTGTAGCTCAACTCAGTCGGTTTTTCAGCCGTCATCGAGCCTCTCTCCTTACGCCCCATGGACGCGCTTGTGTCGGGTCGAAGTACCCGTCGGGCCGTTCGCCCCGGAATGCACTCCCTTAGATTCCGAGCGACAGTCGTCGGGAAAGTTTCATCAGCAATGTCCGGAATCAAGCCCTTCGCGCAGCGGTCAACCAACCAGTCCACCTACTTAAGCACGACTCACGCCATGTGCCACTGTAGGCTTGAACGATGAACAATACATTCCCGGCCGTGGACATCGAAGGCCGGCGTATCCATATCACCCTCACCGAAGCAGAAGCTGACGTATTGACCGTCGCAGGCGCAGTGGATGGACGCCGGCACTTGAAGGTCACCGAAAGTGATTCGGTGAATTGACTGACATTGATCAACATCCGCCACAGCTGTTCCGGATAGGTGTTTGTGCGTAACCACGGCGGGTGCTTCAAGTTGTCGCAGACCGCGCGAACAGCGCCATCTGATCCGCTTTTTAATGCAATACCTGAGTCTGTTATGCAAACAGATCGGCGCTCATAGTGCTCATGCCTGATGGAGGCTGATGAGCGAAAGACCATGAGCGAGAGAATCCCCGTCCGAACCGTTGAAACATTCGAGCCTTCGCGTTTAAAGACGAAGGCCAAGTCCAGCGACAACCTGATCCACACCCGCAGCTTCACCGGGCTGTTCCGCAACCTGCGGATCAGTGGCGCGGGTTTTCTGTTTTTGCTGTTTTTCGGCACCGTGTGGCTGAACTGGGGCGGCCGCCAGGCAGTGCTCTGGGATCTTTCCGAGAGCAAGTTCCATATCTTCGGCGCGACCTTCTGGCCGCAGGATTTCATCCTGCTCTCGGCACTGTTGATCATTGCCGCGTTCGGCCTGTTTGCGATCACCGTGTTCGCGGGCCGGGTCTGGTGCGGCTACACCTGCCCACAGAGTTCGTGGACCTGGCTCTTCATGTGGTGCGAGAAGATCACCGAAGGCGAACGCAACCAGCGTATCAAGTTGCAAGCCGCGCCGTGGGGCCTGAACAAACTGATGCGTCGCGCGGCCAAGCACACCTTGTGGCTGGCCATCAGCCTGCTGACCGGCCTGACCTTCGTCGGCTACTTCACGCCGATCCGGCCGCTGGCCGAAGAGCTGCTGACCTTGCAAATGAGCGGCGTCAGCCTGTTCTGGGTGCTGTTCTTTACCGGCGCCACGTACATCAATGCCGGTTGGCTGCGTGAAGCGGTGTGCATGCACATGTGCCCCTATGCGCGGTTCCAGAGCGTGATGTTCGATAAAGACACCCTGACCATTTCCTACGACGTAGCCCGAGGCGAAAACCGTGGCCCGCGCAAACGCGAGGTCAAGCCCGCCGAAGTCGGCCTGGGCGATTGCATCGATTGCCAGCTCTGCGTACAGGTCTGCCCGACCGGCATCGACATCCGCGATGGCTTGCAGATGGAATGCATCGGTTGCGCCGCGTGCATCGACGCCTGTGATTCGATCATGGACAAAATGGGCTACGCCCGGGGGCTGATCAGCTACACCTCTGAACACCAGTTGCAAGGTGGCAAGACTCACCTGCTGCGTCCGCGCCTGATCGGCTACACCGCCGTATTGCTGGTGATGATCGGCGCGCTGGTGGTGGCGCTGGTGGAACGGCCGATGGTGTCGCTCGACGTCAGCAAGGACCGGGGTCTGTTCCGCGAGAACAGCCAGGGGCAGATCGAAAACATCTACAGTCTGAAGGTGATCAACAAGACCCAGCAGCGTCAGGACTATCAATTGAGCCTGGTCGCTGCCGATGACTTCGAGTTGCAGGGCAAGTCCGGCTTGAGTCTGGCCCCGGGCGAGATCGTCGATGTGCCGGTGTCGGTGGTGATGCTCACGGAGCGTCCGGCCAGCAGTTCGCAGAGCATCAGCTTTAAGGTGGTCGACAGCGATGAGCCTGGCGTCTATAGCGTGGCGAAGAGCCGGTTTGTTGCGCCGATGAATCGCTGATCCCTTAGACTGCGGTGCTTCCATCGCGGGCAAGCCCGCTCCCACAAAAAGCGGCGCAATACCTGTGGGAGCGACGGTGCGACGATTCGACCTGCTCGCGATGAAGTCACCTCAATTTTCTGAATGACCTCAATCGGGCTTTTGATGAAACGCTACGAAAAATTCGCCGACGACATCGCAGAACTGATTCGCTCCGGCGTCCTCGGCCCGGGCCAGCGTGTGCCGTCGGTGCGCTACGCCAGCCAGACCTACGGGGTCAGCCCGTCGACAGTGTTCCAGGCCTATTACCTGCTGGAACGACGCGGGCTGATCCGCGCCCGTCCACGCTCAGGCTACTTCGTCAACGCCCATGCACCACGGCCGTTTTCCGAGCCGGTCATCAGCAGCCAGGTCAACGAGTCCACCGAAGTCGACGTCAGCGAACTGGTGTTCTCGGTGCTCGACTCGATCAAGGACCCGAACACCGTGCCCTTCGGCTCGGCGTTCCCCAGCCCGACGCTGTTTCCGCTACAACGTTTATCCCGTTCCCTGGCCAGCGCCACCCGCGAGATGGACCCACGCATGGTCGTCACCGACATGTCCCCCGGCAACCCGCAGTTGCGCCGACAAATCGCCCTGCGCTACATGGTCGGCGGGCTGATGCTGCCCATGGAGGAATTGCTGATCACCAACGGCGCGCTGGAAGCGCTGAACCTGTGCCTGCAAGCGGTCACTGAACCGGGCGATCTGGTGGCCATCGAAGCCCCGGCGTTCTACGCCTGCCTGCAAGTGCTCGAACGGCTGAAACTCAAAGCCGTGGAGATCCCGGTGCACCCGCGCGATGGCATCGACCTCGGCGTGCTCGAACAAACCCTGGAGCGGTATCCGATCAAGGCCTGTTGGTGCATGACCAGCTTCCAGAACCCCATGGGCGCGACCCTGCCCGAGGCAAAGAAACAGCAGCTCGTGGAACTGCTGCGCCGCCATCAAGTGCCGCTGATCGAAGACGATGTCTACGCCGAACTGTATTACGGTCAACAAGCACCGAAACCGGCCAAGGCATTCGATACCGAAGGCCTGGTGATGCATTGCGGCTCGTTCGCCAAAAGCCTGGCCCCCGGTTACCGCATCGGCTGGGTGGCTGCCGGTCGCTATGCGCAGAAAATCGAACGGCTGAAACTCATGACCTCGCTGTGCGCGTCGATGCCGGCCCAGGCGGCTATCGCCGATTACCTGCAACACGGGGGGTACGACCGGCATTTGCGTAAATTGCGCCACGCGCTGGAAGACCAGCAAAGCGCCATGCTCGCCGCCATCGCCCGGTATTTCCCGGCACAGACACGGGTCAGCCAACCGGCAGGCGGGTACTTCTTGTGGCTGGAGTTGCCGGAGCAGATGGACTCATTGAAGTTGTTTCAGATGGCGTTGGCGCAGGGGATCAGCATCGCACCGGGGCCGATATTCTCGCCGGCGCAGCGGTTCAGGAATTGTATTCGCTTGAATTATGGCAGCCCGTGGGATGAGGCTGCGGAGAAGGCGATGGAGACGTTGGGGCGGATTGTGCGGTCGTTCTGACAGCGCCATGTCGCTCGATAAATTGCTATCGCGAGCAAGCTCGCTCCCACAGGTTTCTCTGTACACACAAGATTTGTGAGCAGTTGAGATCCACTGTGGGAGCGAGCTTGCTCGCGATGAGGCCAGTTTCAACGACACAAAAACTGAAGCTTTAACGCCCACCGCCGAGATCGACGAAAGTCCCCGTCGCATAAGAAGCCTTGTCCGACAACAACCAGACAATCGCCTCCGCCACTTCATCCGGCCGTCCGCCCCTAGCCATCGGGATCGCCGACTCCAGCTTGCTGACCCGATCCGGGTCGCCGCTCAGGGCATGGAAATCGGTGTAGATGTAGCCGGGACGCACGGCGTTGACGCGAATCCCCTCGCCGGCCACTTCCTTGGACAGGCCGATAGTGAAGGTGTCGAGCGCGCCTTTGGAGGTGGCGTAGTCGACGTACTCGTTGGGCGCACCCAGACGCGCGGCCACCGAGGACACGTTGACGATGCTGCCGCCCTGCCCGCCGTGCTTGGGCGACATGCGCAGGATCGCGTGCTTGGCGCAGAGGATCGGCGCCAGGACGTTGGTTTTCATGATTTTGAGAATGCGGAATTCGGACATTTCGTCGACCCGGGACTTTTGCCCCACGGTGCCGGCGTTGTTCACCAGCGCGGTGACCCGCCCCAGTTCACTGTCTACCCGATTGAACAGCGCGATGACTTCGTCTTCGATGCTGACGTCGGCCCGTACCGCAATGGCCTGCGCACCGAGCGCACGGACTTGCTCCAGCACGCGCAGTGCGGCCTGTTCGTCCGCCTGGTAGTTGATGCAGATCCGATAGCCCTGCGCAGCGGCCAACAGAGCGGTGGCGGCACCGATGCCGCGGCTGCCGCCGGTGATGACGATGACTTTGTCCATGCGAGCTTTCCCCCAATCAAAGCTTAAGCGGTCGGGGCCAAGAATAACCGCCATTGATGGTTTTTGCATGGCTTCACATCGCCTGTCATGTCATCGACATCTCGCGCTCCGAACGGGCTTTCAACTGCTCGACCAATTGCTCCCCGCGATGGATTTCCACCATGAAACCTTCGGGCGGCAGCGGATGCCCCAGCAGGTAACCCTGCAACGAATCGCATCCGAGTTGAGTCAGGAAGTCCTGCTGCACGCCCGTCTCCACACCCTCGGCAACGATGCGCAACCCCAGCGCCTGGCCGAGGGCGACGATGGCCGATACGATGGCGGCGTCATCGCTGTCACGCTCCAGGTCCCGGACAAAACCGCGGTCGATTTTCAGCTCGTTGGCCGGCAGGCGCTTGAGGTACATCAAACTCGAATAGCCAGTGCCAAAATCGTCGATGGACAGGTCGACGCCCATGTCCGACAGCTCCTGAAGCACCGTCATGCTCGCATCGGCATCGCTCATGGCGGTGGTTTCAGTGATTTCCAGGGTCAGGCTGTTGGCCGGCAGATGGTGAGCCGCCAGGGCCTTGGCGACGCTCTGGACCAGCCCGGAATGACAGAACTGGATGGCCGAAAGGTTCACCGCGATGCGCCACTCGGTGTAGCCCAGCACGTACCACTCGCGCATCTGGCGGCAGGCTTCATTGAGCACCCACTCGCCGATCGGAATGATCAGCCCGGTTTTTTCCGCCAGTTCGATGAACTTGTCCGGCAACAGCATCCCTTGGGTCGGGTGCTCCCAGCGCAACAAGGCCTCGGCGCCCACCGGGCGACCATTGGCGGCATCGAACTTGGGCTGGTAATGCAGGCTGAATTCCTGATGTTCCACGGCATTGCGCAGGTCCTGCAGCAATTGCAGCTGTTTGCGGGCGTTGTTGTTCATCGAGGCATCGAAAAAGCTGTAGCCGTTTTTACCCGCGCCCTTGGCGTGATACATCGCCGCGTCGGCGTTCATCAGCAGTTCGTGGGCGGACTGTCCGTTACCCGGGTAGAGCGCGATGCCGACGCTGGCGGAAATGTGCAAATCATGTTCGGCAACCCGGAACTCACGCGCAATCAACCCGACCTGCCGGGCCGCGTGGTTCAAGGCGTCGATCTGTTCGTTAAATTGCACCAGCAACACGAACTCATCGCCGCCGATCCGCGCCAGGGTGTCCTGGCTGCGCAAGTCTTCGCGCAGGCGTAAGGCCACTTCGCGCAACAGCAGATCACCCATGTGGTGGCCAAAGGCATCGTTGACCGGTTTGAAGCCGTCCAGGTCGATGAACATCAGGGCAAAGCAACCACCCTCTTCGCGGACCCGCGACATGGCCTGATCGATTCGATCGGCGAGCAACATCCGGTTCGGCAACCCGGTGAGGGTGTCGTGCAGGGCCAGTTGGGTCAGTTCACGGTTGGCCTCGGTCAGCGACAGGGCCAGGCTCGCGGTGCGCGCCTCCAGGCGTGCATCGAGGATAGAGGTCAGCAAGGCGATGCTCAGCACCGCCAACGTGGTGATCAACACCAGGTTGTCCAGGCCCTTGCCGCTCAACCCATCGACCGCTGCGCCGCAAAAGCTGCCGTCGGCAAAGCGTGCGGCGGCCATTCCCGTGTAGTGCATGCCGACGATGGCGATGCCCATGATCACAGCGGCACCGCCACGGATCAGGCGGACATAAGGCGTGTGTTGACGCAAACGGAAAGCGATCCACAATGCCGCGCCCGAAGCACCGACCGCAATCATCAGCGAAGCGCCGAACAGCGTCGGGTCGTAGTCGATGCCCGGTTGCATGCGCATGGCGGCCATGCCGGTGTAGTGCATCGCGCTGATGCCGGCGCCCATGACCAACGCGCCAAAGGCCAGCTGCCAGGCCGGCAATTGCGGCTGGCTGACCAGCCA
>NZ_AKJL01000182.1 GCF_000282355.1 Pseudomonas sp. GM49 | reverse complement strand
GGCAGGCTTGGCCGCCGCTGCAACGGCTGGTTTGGCTGGCGCTGGAGCAGGCTTGGCCACTGGAGCAGGCGCTGGCTTGGCGGTGGCGACCTGAGTCGGCGCCGGGGTTGGCTTGGCGGCTGGCGTCGGCGCAGGGCCGGCAGGAACGCCCACAGGTGGTGCCGTGGTGGTAACGGTCGGCGGCGTAGCGCTGGAGCCTTCGACCGGCACGCCATCGTCACCCTCGGTGATGCCACCCGCCGCTTCAGCCAGTGGACCGCGCATGACCGGCTGCGAGTTACCGACCAGCGGCAATGGCATCGGCTGCGTGTTGCCAGCGAATTCGACGGCCGGAGCACCACCATTCGCTGTTGGCTGTCCCTGACCCAGCGGCAGTTGCGCCTGTTCGTTGGCCGGTGCACCCGTGGTCGGTGCCTTGTTGCGACCCGGCATCAACCAGGCGGCAGCTACCGCAACCACGACCACGGCGGAAATCGCCAATACGTGTTTCTTCGGCATATTGAACCCCATTTTTGGACGCTTGACCGCTGAGCGGCTGGCGATCATGGCTTCGATCATTGCATCGCGGGCGACCTGATTGATGCTGCCAGGCCAACCTTCGGAGCTTTCGTGAATATCAGAGATCTGATCCGCGGTGAAAAGTTCGATACCGCGGCCAGCGCCTTCGAGCCGCTGCTCCAGATATTCGCGGGTTTCTTCCTCGGTGTAGGGTTGCAGTTCGATGACATGGAAACGCTCTTCCTCGAGATGCAAAGCCTCAAGCTGAGCAATCAGCGAGGATTCACCGAACAGGAATACATGCGGGCGGCCTTCAGGCGCGCCGGCAGCCAAGATCATCAGCGCCTCAAGAGCGGACTCGTCGAGTTGTTCGGCGTCATCGACCAGCAGATAGACTTCCTGCCCGGTCAGTGCAAGCTGCACCACTTGAGCCAGAATAGCGTCGGCATCAGCCTGGTCGACGTTCAGCGCCTGGGCCACCTGGCGCAATACCCCGGCCGCATCGCCGGCACCGCGGGCAGAAACCACCAGGCTTTGTACCGATTGCTTGTTGGTGCTGGCAACCAGGGCCTGACGCAACAGGGTCTTGCCACTGCCCTCGGGACCGGTGACCACCAGCAGCATCTGGCTATAACGGGCCAGATGATGCAGTTGCCCCAGCACGGGTTTGCGCTGAGCCGGGAAAAATTTGAAGCCAGGCACCCGTGGAGCAAAAGGGTCATGACTCAACTGGTAATGGCCGAGGAACGCCTCGTCGGCATGCAAACTAGTCATCGTGTTCTTATTAACCTTTAAGCTGAGCCAGGGCGCGGTAGTCTGCCCCCAGCGTGGCCTGTAGAACCTCTTTCGGATAATCGTCGGTCACCACCGCTTCACCCATGTGGCGCAGCAGCACCAGGCGCAAACGACCGTCGATCACTTTTTTATCAATGGACATGTGTTCGAGGAAATCGGCTTCTGTCATCTCTTCTGGCGGAATAACCGGCAGCCCCGCACGCTGGAACAGACGAATGCCACGATCGCGCTCCTGCTCGCTGATCCAGCCCAGTCGCGTTGACATTTCCAGCGCCATTACGGTGCCGGCAGCCACCGCCTCACCATGAAGCCATACACCATAGCCCATGTGGGTTTCGATGGCGTGGCCGAAAGTATGGCCCAGGTTCAACGTGGCACGGACACCCGTCTCTTTCTCGTCGGCACCGACCACCGCCGCCTTGGCCGCGCAGGAGCGCTCAATGGCGTAGGTCAGGGCTTGCTGGTCCAGATTGCGCAGGCGATCGACGTTGTCTTCGAGCCAGGTCAGGAACGGCTCATCACAGATCAGCCCGTACTTGATGACTTCAGCCAGTCCGGCGGACAGCTCACGGGCCGGCAGGGTATTGAGGCTGGCGGTATCGATCAGCACGACATTCGGCTGGTAGAAGGCGCCGACCATGTTTTTGCCCAGCGGATGGTTGATCCCGGTCTTGCCGCCCACCGAAGAGTCGACCTGCGACAGCAGCGTGGTCGGAACCTGGATGAAATCGACGCCGCGCTGGTAGCAGGCGGCCGCAAAGCCGGCCATGTCACCGATCACGCCGCCGCCAAGGGCGATCACCGTGGTGCGGCGATCATGCCGGGCGGTCAGCAGGCCGTCGAAAATCAGTTGCAGGGTTTCCCAGGTCTTGAAGGCTTCGCCGTCGGGCAGCACCACGGAAATCACCGAGAACTGCGCCAGGCTGCGGGTCAGACGCTCAAGATAGAGCGGCGCAACAGTCTCGTTGGAAATGATCGCTACTTGCCGTCCGCGAATGTGCGGGGCCAGCAGCTCAGGCTGATCCAACAAACCTTCGCCAATATGAATCGGGTAGCTGCGCTCGCCTAGATCGACCTTGAGTGTCTGCATGTGTCCCCACAGTAAAGATGAATCAGGCGTCCTGCCCTGAGTTTACGAATATCCACAACCTCTGCTGGTGTGACGCCATTCGGTAGCCATCCGCCACAACCTTGAACGGCCATGGCGGGACGCCGAGGATAGCGCATTTCGCGCGGCGCTTTAACGGGGTGGTAGTTGCTGCAAGCGCTCTAGAATGTCGAGTACGACCATTCGTGGCGGTCGCTCATCAGTTTCGACCACCAGGTCGGCAATTTCCCGATATAGCGGATCGCGGATCGCCAACAGATCCCTGAGGGTCTTGGCCGGATCGGCGGTACGCAACAGTGGCCGATTGCGGTCGCGGGCCGTGCGGCCGACCTGCTGCTCGACTGACGCATGCAAATAAACCACTCGCCCACCGGCGTGCAGTGCCCGACGATTGGCTTCGCGCATGACCGCGCCACCGCCTGTCGCCAGCACCACTCCGTCGTAATCGCACAACTCGGCAATCATTGCCTGCTCGCGATCACGAAAGCCCGGTTCGCCTTCTTTATCGAAGATCCAGGGGATATTGGCGCCCGTGCGCAATTCAATTTCCTTATCGGAATCTTTGAATGGCAAGCGCAGCTCTTTGGCCAGCAACCGGCCGATGGTGCTTTTTCCAGCGCCCATCGGTCCAACAAGAATCAAATTTCGCACAGAATCAATGACTCACAGCAATCGCCTGGTTATTCATGATACGCGGAGTGAGGAATACCAACAGCTCGGATTTTTTCTCCGAAATCACATCACGCCGGAAAAGGCGGCCAAGATACGGCACATCGCCAAGAAATGGCACCTTATCTACGACCTTGCTCTGAGTATTTGAGAAAACGCCGCCAATGACGATGGTCTCGCCATCGTTGACCAGGACCTTGGCGTTGACTTCGTTTTTCTTGATGGGCGGTACATCCTGGACCTTGTTCAGGAAGTCCGGTTCGTCCTTGGTGACCTTGACCTCCATGATGATCCGGTTGTCCGGCGTGATCTGCGGCGTCACCTCCAGCGACAGCGAAGCCTCCTTGAACGACACCGAAGTCGCGCCACTGGAACTGGCTTCCTGATAGGGAATCTCGGTGCCTTTGAGGATTTTCGCGGTTTCCTTGTCGGACGTGACCACCTTGGGCTGCGAGACGATTTCCCCGTTGCCGGTTTTCTCCATGGCTGTCAGCTCCAGGTCCAGCAGGACGTTATCGGTGATGAACGCGATACCGATTCCCGAGGTGTTATTGACTGCGCCCATGTCGACGAACGGTGAATTGGTGCTGGTACTGCCGGGCGTGCCAATGGTCGACGACCCATTGACCCCATTGCTGACGCCGGAGGTGTTCCAGTTGCCCCTGTTCTGTATCGAACCGCCCCAGCGCACACCAAGACTCTTGTCGTAGTCGACATTGGCTTCGACGATTCGCGCCTCGATCATCACCTGACGCACCGGAATATCCAGTTGCGTAACGATTCTGCGCAGCTCGTCGAGGCGTTCCTGGGTCTGGTAGGCAATGATGTTGTTGGTGCGTTCATCGACGGTGATCGACCCCCGTTCGTCGGGTTTCGCTTCAGCACTGGTCACCGACTGGAAGAGTTTGGCGATGTCCGCGGCCTTGGCGTAATTCACCTGCAACAATTCCCGACGCAGCGGCGCCAGATCGGCAATCAGCTTCTGTGATTCCAGCTCCTGACGCTCACGGGCGGCAATTTCATCGGCTGGCGCAACAAGCAGCACATTACCGACCTTGCGCTTATCCAGCCCCTTGGTTTTCAGCACCAGATCCAGCGCCTGATCCCACGGCACGTTCTGCAAGCGCAGGGTAATTCCCCCCTGAACCGTGTCGCTGGCCACCAGATTGAGGTTGGTGAAATCGGCGATCAGTTGCAGCACCGAGCGCACATCGATGTCCTGGAAATTCAGTGAAAGCTTCTCGCCGCTGTAGGCGTGTTGCCCGGCATTACGTTTTTGCAGCTCGTCGACCGTCGCCGGGCGAACGCTGACCGTGAGCTTGCTGTCGGTCTGATAGGTCGAGTAATCGAACGTGCCACCGGGCTCAATGCTGATGGTGGCTCGATCACCGCTCACGCTGGCATTGACGAACTGCACTGGCGTGGCGAAATCCTTCACGTCCAGGCGCACGCGCAATGGCTCAGGCAATCGGGTTTTGGCAAATCCAACGATGATCTTGCCCTCGCGCTCTTGTATGTCGGGCGCAATCGATGGATCCGACAAGTCGATCACCACGTTGCCTTCACCCTGGGTTCCCCGTTGGAAATCCACACCCCGAATGGACTTGCCTGCCGTCGTAGCGACTCGTGCCGGAACCGGCATTGCCGTGGTCGCCGGCCGGGATGTCGACGGCTTGACACCCTGCCCGACAACTACCAGCAAATTGTTGCCTTCGATTCGCGAGTCGTACGAGGCCGGCTGGGTCAGGTTGATGATCAATCGCGTACGGTCCCGGACCTCCACCACCGTTGCACTACGGGCATTTCCACTGCCGAGATCGCGAGTTTTGCTGGCCAGCTGACTGACGACACCCGGCAAATCCAGCGCAATCCGGGCCGGTGACTCCGTCGTGTAGCCGTGGGGCACCGGGGGCGGCTCATCGAACGACAACTTCAACTCGACACGGTCTCCCGGCAGCGCAGCGACATCCAGCGCCTTGAGATTGGCCGCTTGTACCATCGGCGACAACAACGCTATCCATAGCGAAAGGCCGAAGGTGGAGAAAATCCTGTTCATTATTCGAGTTCCACTATGAGTGCTCTTTCAAAAGGATGGTCCGGGGACGTTCCAGCCACGCGCCCTGACCATCAGGGACAATTTCAACCACATCGACTTGCGAGCCACTGATCGCAACGATCCGTCCGTCGTTACGACCCAGGTAATCGCCGACTTTCAACCGATGGACCCCACCCGCCCCGCGCAGCAAGGCATAGGAGCCCGTTGCATTGGAAAGGGTGCCGACCATTTCAAACTGCTCGATGTTGAATCCTTCGAGGTACTGCTTGACCCGACCAGGGTCGGGCTTGACGTTACGTGAACCCCTGCGCTGGGCCGCCAGATCAGCGCTAATCTGCGGCGAAAACGGGCTGCGCAGATTCGCCGCGTTGTAAGTGAATGTCGGGTATGACCGGAATACCGGCGTTGGTTCAATCCTGCCCGGCCCACGCTGGTGCATTTCGTTCAGGTACGCGTCCAGATCGTCGTAGTCATCGCCTGCGCCACAACCGGACAGGGCAGACAGCAACACCACCGCCGAAAAACAACGTGCCGGCCTCATTGATGCTGCCCCTTGTCGTTGTAGCGGTAGGTCTTGGCGAGGATGCTCAAGCGCAGTTTCGGACCACCTTCGGGGCTGACGGGGACAAGGTCGAAATCGTGCAATGTGACGATTCGCGGCAACCCGGCCACACCACTGACGAAGTTGCCCAGGTCGTGGTAACCCCCGGTGACCGTGATCTGGATCGGCAGTTCGATGTAGAACGGCTGGGCGACCTCCGGCAGCAGCTTGATCTCTTTGAACTCCAGGCCACTGCCCAGACCGGTACGAGTGATGTCTTCCAGCAAGCCAGGCACTTCGGTGTCGCTGGGCAGTTGTCGCAACAGCATGCCGAAGGAGTTCTCCATCTCCTTCAACTGCTGGGTGTAGAGATCCAGATTCGCCGCCATGCGGGCTTTGCCAGCGAACTGTTCCTTAAGCGTCGACTCTTCCTCGCGCTTGAGATCGAGCTGACTCTCAAGGTCGCGAGTGGAAAAGTTGTAGCCCAGGGCCAGCACCAGAAGCATGAGCAACCCGACCACCAGAAACTTGATCGCAGGCGGCCAGGAACCCATGTTGCTGGTATCCAACTCATTGATGTCGATCTTGCGCAGCTCATCGAACCATTCGGCTGGACTCATTTCCCCCCCTCCGGTGCTGCGGGTTGAGTCTGGCGAACGGTCAACTGGAAGACGTTAGCCTGCCCGACCTGACCGACCGCCGTGGCCTTGACTTCGGTCAGGCTCGGCGCATCGAGCCAGTCTGATGCCTCGAGATTGCGCATCAAGTCTGAAACACGGTTGTTGGATTGCGCGGCACCGGTGATGGACAAGGTCTTTGCGGTCATTTTCACTTCGGTGAAATACACGCCATCGGGCAGTGCGCGCGCCAACTGGTCAAATATTCGCCCGCTGATTTGGCGATTGCCTTGCAGGTCCTGGATGATGCGCATGCGCTCGACCAGTTGCTGACGGCGCACCTTGAGATCATTGATCTGTGTGATCTGCTCATCGAGCTCGGCGATTTGCTTGCCGATGTAATCGTTACGGGCGACTTGCCGGTCGATGGCACCGCTGATGGCCTGGTTCGCGACCAGCACCGCGCCCATCGTGCCCACCATTGCGGCCACCAGGACCAGCAGGAAGCGCTTGCGGCGAACTTCACGCCGCTCCTCACGCCAGGGCAAAAGGTTTATCCGTGCCATCAGTCGAAGCTCCTGAGGGCCAGACCACAGGCGATCATCAACGCCGGGGCATCACTCGCCAGGGCAGCACCATTGACCTTGCGACCCAGAGTCATTTCGGAAAAAGGATTCGCGACCTGGGTCGGCGTGCCCAATTGCTGCTCGATCAAACGGTCCAGCCCCGGGATCGACGCGGTACCGCCGGCCAGCAAGACATGGTCGACGGCGCTGTACTGGCCGGAGGCAAAGAAGAACTGCAACGAACGCGACACCTGCTGCACCAGCGCCTCTCGAAATGGCTGCAAGACCTCACCTGCATAGTCATCCGGCAGGCCGCCCTTCTTTTGCGCCACCCCCGCCTGCTCCAGCGTCAGGCCATAGCGACGCTGGATTTCTTCGGACAACTGCCGGCCGCCGAACAGTTGTTCGCGGGTGTAGATAATCCTCCCGTTGTGCAGCACGCTCAGGGTGGTCATGGTCGCGCCGATGTCCACCACTGCGACCGTCAAAGGTTCCCCGGAAATCGCGAGCCGACTGGCCAGCAACCCGAATGAGCGCTCCAGCGCGTAGGCCTCGACATCGACCACCCGGGCGGTCAGCCCCGCCAGGGCCAGGGCGGCCTCGCGGACTTCGACGTTTTCCTTGCGACAAGCGGCGAGCAGCACGTTGACGCGCTCCGGATGGCGCACGGAGGCGCCCTGGACTTCAAAGTCGATCGCGACTTCATCCAGGGGATAAGGAATGTACTGATCAGCCTCGATCTTCAGCTGGCTTTCCATCTCATCCTCGGAAAGACCGGCATCCATCTCGATGGTCTTGGTGATCACCGCCGAACCTGCCACGGCCACGGCCACGCTCTTGAGGCCGGTTCTGGCCCTGGCCAGCGCGCGAGTGAGGGCCAGCCCCACGCCTTCGAGCTCAGCGATGTTCTTTTCGATCACCGCGCCGACCGACAACGGCTCGACCGCATAAGCCTCGACCCGGTAGCGCTCGCCCTGACGGCTCAACTCCAGAAGCTTCACCGACGTGGAGCTGATATCGATTCCCAGGAACGTATCGGATTTTTTGTTGAAGAGTCCTAGCACGACCAATTCCCTATGACTTTCCGTGAGTTACGGACTCTGCAATGTCCATTGCGTTCAATCCACCCGTCTTGACAGCAGCGCCGACCACGCTCCCGATCAGAAAAATGCTTATAATGCCCAGCGTTTTTTGTCCGCATTTGCTCAAGCGCGGGTCGTTCTCATTTAGCCTGAACCCTGTTGCCCAATTCATTTTTGCCCTGGATATCCAAAAGCCTTGATTCGTCTGCTGAAGTTTTTCGGTTGGTCCTTCGTCGCGGTTTTCTGCGGACTCCTTCTGGGTCTGAGCGGGGCGTACCTTTACCTTAGTCCCGGGCTACCGTCCGTGGAGGCGCTGAGAAGCATCCAGTTGCAGATTCCATTGCGGGTCTACAGCAGCGACAACAAGTTGATCGCAGAATTTGGCGAAATGCGCCGCACGCCGATCCGTTTCGCCGACATTCCCCCCAATTTCATCAATGCGTTACTAAGTGCTGAAGACGATAATTTCGCCAACCACTACGGCGTCGATCCGAGCAGCCTGATGCGTGCCGCGACCCAACTGGTCAAAAGTGGACACATCCAGTCCGGCGGCAGCACCATCACCATGCAGGTGGCGAAGAACTTCTTCCTGAGCAGCGAACGCAGCTTCTCGCGCAAAACCACCGAAATTCTCCTGGCCCTGCAGATCGAACGGCAGCTGACCAAGGACGAGATCCTTGAGCTGTACGTCAACAAGATCTACCTGGGCAACCGCGCCTATGGCATCGAAGCGGCGGCGCAGGTGTATTACGGCAAGTCGATCCGCGATGTCAGCCTGGCGCAGATGGCGATGATTGCCGGCCTGCCCAAGGCACCGTCGCGCTTCAACCCGCTGGCCAACCCGGCGCGCAGCAAGGAACGCCGCGACTGGATCCTGGGGCGCATGTACAAGCTCGGCAAAATCACCGAGGCCGATTACACCGCGGCGATCAACGAACCGCTAAACGCCAGCTATCACGTGCCGACCCCGGAAGTGAACGCCCCGTACATCGCCGAAATGGCCCGTGCCGAAATGGTCGGACGTTATGGCAGCGACGCCTATACCGAAGGCTTCCGCGTCACCACCACCGTACCTAGCGACCTCCAGGAGCTGGCCAACACCGCGGTCCACGAAGGCCTGATGACCTACGATCAGCGCCACGGCTATCGCGGACCCGAGTCGCGGCTGCCGGGCAAGACTCGCGAAGCCTGGGCAATCGAGCTGACCAAACAACGCACCATCAGCAGCCTGGAACCGGCCATCGTGACCCAGGTCGACAAGAACGGCCTGCAAGTGCTGACCCGCACCGGCCAGGAACACGTGAGCTGGGACACCATGAAGTGGGCCCGGCCGTTCCTGAATACCAACAGCCTGGGTGCCAACCCGAAACAACCATCGGACGTGGCCCAGGTCGGCGATCTGATTCGCGTGCAGCGTCAGCCGGACAATTCGCTGAAGTTCAGTCAGATCCCGCAGGCCCAGGGCGCGCTGGTGTCCCTGGACCCACAGAACGGCGCCATTCGTGCGCTGGTCGGCGGTTTCGCCTTCGAGCAGAGCAACTACAACCGCGCATTGCAGGCCAAGCGCCAGCCGGGTTCGAGCTTCAAGCCGTTTGTCTACGCCGCCGCACTGGATAGCGGCTACACCGCCTCCAGCCTGGTGAACGACGCGCCGATCGTGTTCGTCGACGAGTACCTGGACAAGGTCTGGCGTCCAAAGAACGACACCAACACCTTCCTCGGCCCGATTCGCCTGCGTGAAGCGCTGTACAAGTCGCGCAACCTGGTGTCGATCCGCTTGCTGCAAGCGATGGGCGTAGGCAAGACCATCGACTACATCACTCGCTTCGGCTTCAACAAACAGGACCTGCCACCCAACCTGTCCCTGGCGCTGGGCACCGCGACCCTGACGCCAATGGAAATCGCCACCGGCTGGAGCACCTTCGCCAACGGCGGCTACAAGATCACCCCGTACATCATCGACAAGATCGAAAGCCGCAACGGCGACACGCTGTTCGTCGCCAACCCGCCGAGCGTGCCTCAGGGCGGTGCGGCCAGCGATGGCATTGCCGTGCCCGCACCTCAAGCCTTCACGGTCAACGCAACGCCAGGCGAAGCCCCGGGCGCTACGCAGGCGCCACAAGCACCCGCCGTGGCTGAACGCGTCGTTGACGGGCGCACCACGTACATCCTCAACAGCATGCTTGAGGACGTGATCAAGCTCGGCACCGGTCGCCGCGCACTGGCCCTGGGCCGCCCGGACATTGCCGGCAAGACCGGTACGACCAACGAATCCAAGGATGCCTGGTTCTCCGGTTACAACGCCGATTACGTGACCACCGTGTGGACCGGTTTCGATCAACCGGAAAGCCTGGGCCGCAAGGAGTTCGGCGGCACCGTCGCGCTGCCGATCTGGATGAACTACATGGGCCCCGCTCTCAAAGGCAAACCGCCGCACACGCAAGCGGAGCCGGAAGGCCTTCTGAGCCTGCGGGTCGACCCGATCAGCGGCCGTGCGGCCAGCCCGGGCACGCCAGGGGCCTACTTCGAGCTGTTCAAGGCCGAAGATACGCCGCCGTCGGTCAATGAGTTAGGCAACGGCACAGTACCGGGCAGCCCGCTGCCGGCGGACGAAGCGGCGCCGATCGATTTGTTCTGATAGCAGCAATATTGAATAGCCCCGCCTTCGAAAGAAGTGCGGGGCTTTTTTGTGCCTGCCGGTTTTGATGTTGTCTGGTCCGGCCTCTTCGCGAGCAAGCTCGCTCCCACAGGAATCAGCAGCGTACATAAATTCGATGTACACCATCGCCCACTGTGGGAGCGAGCTTGCTCGCGAAGAGGCCCTGACAGGTGGCACAAAACTGTCAGGCACAAAAAAGCCCCGACTCTCACAAGCCGGGGCTTTTCGTTGAAGCGCTACAACGGCTTAGCCGTTGAACACGTCATCCACGCTTTTCAGCGGGTAGTTCTTCGGATACGGCAGGGTCGCCACACCGGTCTCGATGGCGGCTTTAGCCACGGCATCGGAGATCAGGGTGATCAGACGGGCATCCATTGGCTTCGGAATGATGTACTCACGGCCGAACTCCAGCTTGATGCCGCCGTAGGCGTCGCACACTTCCTGAGGCACTGGCAGCTTGGCCAGTTCACGCAGGGCGTTGGCCGCAGCCACTTTCATTTCTTCGTTGATGCGCTTGGCGCGAACGTCCAGGGCACCACGGAAGATGAACGGGAAGCCCAGTACGTTGTTGACCTGGTTCGGGTAGTCGGAACGACCGGTGGCCATGATCACGTCGCTACGGGTGGCGTGTGCCAGCTCCGGGGAGATTTCCGGATCAGGGTTGGAGCACGCGAACACGATCGGGTTGGCCGCCATGGACAGCAGGCCTTCAGGGCTCAGCAGGTTCGGGCCGGACAGGCCTACGAACACGTCAGCGCCTTGCAGGGCGTCAGCCAGGGTGCGCTTGTCGGTCGCATGAGCGAATACAGCCTTGTACTGGTTCAGGTCGTCACGGCCGGAGTGGATCACGCCGGTACGGTCGACCATGTAGATGTTTTCGATGTTGGCGCCCATGCTCACCAGCAACTTCATGCAGGAGATGGCGGCAGCACCGGCACCCAGGCAGACGATCTTGGCTTCCGGCAGGGTTTTGCCAGCGATCTCCAGGGCGTTGATCATGCCGGCGGCGGTCACGATCGCGGTGCCGTGCTGGTCATCATGGAATACCGGAATATCGCACTGCTCGATCAGAGCGCGTTCGATTTCAAAGCACTCGGGTGCCTTGATGTCTTCCAGGTTGATGCCACCGAAGGTGATGGAGATGCGCTTGACGGTGTCGATGAAGGCTTGCGGGCTTTCGGAGTCGACTTCGATGTCGAAAACGTCGATGCCGGCGAAGCGCTTGAACAGTACGCCTTTACCTTCCATCACTGGCTTGGAAGCCAATGGGCCGAGGTTACCCAGGCCGAGAATCGCGGTGCCATCGGAAATGACTGCAACCAGGTTGCCTTTGCCGGTGTACTTGTAGGCCAGCTCAGGATCGCGGGCGATCTCGCGTACTGGTTCGGCTACGCCCGGGCTGTAGGCCAGCGACAGGTCGCGAGCGGTAGCAGTGGCCTTGGTGAGCTCGACACTCAGCTTCCCTGGACGAGGATTGGCATGATATTCGAGAGCGGCAGTTTTCAGATCAGACATTTTGGCATTCCGCTTTTACTGTTGGACAGACTGGTCAGCGAGGATACGCGCCTCGCAAAGTCCCCACAAGACTGACCGGTCACCCCTGTCAAGCGCCCCGCCCTACGACTTTGGGCCAAGAGCCACGGAACATAAGGGATAGACTGTTCACAATCGAAAGAAAAAATGTCTACAATTTTTTATCACTGCGCGACTTGGAGCATCGCCGGATCAGTCAAGGGTAACATCCAGCGCGCCTGCCCTTCCTTGAGACCACCTTTGCGCGAGCGATCCAGCACCCAGCCGCGCGCCTCGACTTGCTTGCCCGCGAGACTTTCCAGCGAATTCACATCGAAACGCGCCAGCAGATTGGGTGCAACGCGTAATACAACCGAATCCTGCAACTCGATCCAAACCCCGCCGCGATTACGCTGCACCTTGCTCACTCGACCGCTGAGCACGGCAAAACCGGAGTTAGTGATCTGCTCCGCTTTCAGTATAGGTGACTGGCGCCATAACCCGAGCCCGGCCTGACGCGCACTGCGCTCAGCCGCTTGCTGACAGGCGACCAGATCGACATTCGGTGCCACGGCCACTTGAAAACCCAGGCCTTCGGCAAGCATTTGCGCTTCGAGGTTGGCGCCATCGGCACCGTAGACATGGGCCAGGGTGCGGCCATAATGGTCTTTGCTTTCTTTGCCTGGCAGCAAACCGACTTGCCCGTCGCTCGCCGCCACCAGGGCTTCGAGTCGCTTGCGCGCCGCCACGGCGAACGGCTCGTCGGAGCGGCCCTTCTTGCCCAGCTCCGGCGTGTTCAAGCCGATCATGCGCACGCTGCGGCCATCGCTCAGGCGCAGGGTGTCACCATCAACGACTCGCTGCACCGCAACCTTGGCCAGGTCGCCGGGGGCCGGGCAAAAGGCCTGGGCGGCGGAAAGCCAGATCGCGGACACAAAAAAGGCGCCCGCAAGGGACGCCTTTTTCATCAGCATGGAAAAACCGCAGCGGCTTCCCAAGTCGATCGGCCTTAGGCCTTTTTCGCGCCGAAAGCACCGAAACGGTCGGCGAACTTCTGAACGCGACCACCGGTGTCCAGAGTCTTCTGCTTACCGGTGTAGAACGGGTGGCATTCGTTGCAAACGTCGATCGCCAGGGCTTTGCCGAAGGTCGAACGGGTTTCGAACTTGTTGCCGCAGCTGCAGGTAACAGCAACTGCCGGGTATTCTGGATGGATATCAGCTTTCATGGTGTTTTCCTCGGGCTAGCGTGCCGCCACCCAACACTATTGTTGAATACCGCACGTAATTAGGCCGCGGATTCTACCAGACAATCCCGTTCACGCAAGCTGTCCCTCAAACCAGTCGTCTGCTAGGCTCCCGGCCCAATACGCGATCCCTGTGGGAGCGAGCTTGCTCGCGATGAGGGCGTGTCAGTCAGCATATATTTTGCCTGACACGGCGCTATCGCGAGCAAGCTCGCTCCCACAGGGGGCATGCAACCCCGCTTTTATCTTCCGCTGATCGAGATCCCCGCGTGCCCGACGCCATTCTGCGCCTCGCCCTGCCTTCGCCGCTGCGCCGCCTGTTCGATTACCGTGCTCCGGCCGGCGTCCTGCGCGCCCAGTTGCACCCCGGCATGCGTTTGCGGGTGCCGTTCGGCCGGCGCGAGATGATCGGGATCCTGGTGGAAGTCACCAACACCAGCGAGGTGCCGGTCGAGAAACTCAAGCCGGCCCTTGCCCTGCTCGATGCCACGCCACCGCTGCCGCCCGCGCTGTTCAAGCTGTGCCTGTGGACGTCCCAGTATTATCAGCACAGCCTCGGCGACACCTTGAGCTGGGCGCTACCGGTGCTGCTGCGCCAGGGTGAGCTGGCCGAAGCGCGCCAGGAACGTTTCTGGTCCGCCGCGCCGGGCGCCAGCCTCGATGATCCGCGCATCGCCCGCGCCCCGCGCCAGCGCGAAGCCCTGGCCACGCTGGCCCAGCATCCCCACGGCGTCGCCCATCAATTGCTGAGCAAACTGATGCTGAGCAAGGACAGCCTGGATTTGCTGCTGGCCAAGGAACTGGTGCAGGTCGAGATCCGTCGCCACGCCCCCGGTGCACGCCACGAACACTGGCTGGCGCAACCGGAACTGCCGCTGAACCCGGAGCAACGTGCCGCCTATGAGGCAATTCGCGCCGGCTTCGACAGTTACCACGCGTTCCTGCTGGCCGGCGTCACCGGCAGCGGCAAGACCGAAGTCTATTTGCAGTTGATCCGCGAAACCCTTGAGGCCGGCAAGCAGGCACTGGTGCTGATCCCGGAAATCAACCTCGGCCCGCAGACCCTGGCGCGCTTCGAGCAGCGTTTCAATGCCCGCATCGCGTTGATCCATTCGGCGGTCAATGACCGCGAACGCCTCGATGCCTGGCTGGCCGCCCGGGACGGTGAGGCCGACATTATTATCGGCACCCGCTCGGCCCTGTTCACGCCGATGAAGAACCCCGGCCTGATCATCATCGACGAAGAGCACGACGGCTCCTATAAACAGCAGGAAGGTTTGCGCTACCACGCCCGCGATCTGGCGCTAGTGCGGGCGCGACAGGAAAACATCCCGATTGTCCTCGGCTCCGCCACCCCTTCGCTGGAAAGCCTGCACAATGCCTACACCGGCCGCTACGGGTTGCTGCGCCTGAACGAGCGCGCCGGCGGCGCCAAACAGCCACGCTTCCTGCGACTGGACGTCAAAAGCCGCCCACTGGACAGCGGCATCTCCGGCCCCATGCAACAAGCCATCGGCCAGACCCTGGCCGCCGGGCAGCAGGTACTGGTGTTCCTCAACCGCCGCGGCTTCGCCCCGACCCTGCTGTGCCATGACTGTGGCTGGATGTCCGAGTGCCAGCGTTGCGATGCGCGGATGACCGTGCATCAGCGTTACGGCGAGTTGCGCTGCCACCATTGCGGCTACGTCGAGCGCGTGCCGCGCCAGTGCCCGAAGTGCAACAAGGTCGATCTGCGCCCCGTGGGCGCCGGCACCGAACGGGCCGAGGAGCGCCTGGCGATCCTGTTCCCGGACTATCCGGTACTGCGGGTCGACCGCGACAGCACGTCGCGCAAGGACGCGATGAACCAGTTGTTCGCGACCATTCAAAAAGGTCAGCCGTGCATTTTGATCGGCACGCAGATGCTCGCCAAAGGCCACCACTTTCCACGGGTGACGCTGGTGTCGATCCTCGACGCCGACGGCGGCCTGTTCTCCGGCGACTTCCGCGCCAGCGAGCGCATGGCTCAACTGATCGTCCAGGTCGCCGGCCGCGCAGGTCGCGCCGAAGAGCCGGGCAAAGTGATTATCCAGACGCACCTGGCCGACCATCCGCTGCTGGTGCAACTGACCGAGCAAGGCTACTTCGCCTTCGCCGAGCAGGCTTTGAGCGAACGCCGTGCGGCCGGGTTGCCGCCGTTTGCGCACCTGGCGCTGTTGCGGGCCGAGGCGCACAAACCGGGCCAGGCCGAAGGCTTCCTCGATGAGGCGTGCAGCGAGGCCGAACGTTTGCTGGCCGAGCAGAATCTGTCCGGCATTGAATTGCTGGGGCCGGTGCCGGCGCCGATGGAGCGCCGGGCCGGGCGCTATCGTGCGCAGTTGTTGTTGCAGGCTACGGCGCGGGCACCGTTGCATCGATTGCTTGCCAGCTGGTTGTTGGTGCTGGAGCAGATGCCGAGCGGGCGGGCGGTGCGCTGGTCGCTGGATGTTGATCCTGTGGATTTGTATTGATTTCAAAACCGTAATCGCGAGCAAGCTCGCTCCCACAATGGTTTTTCAGTGGGAATACAATTTGTATCCACCACAAAACCTGTGGGAGCGAGCTTGCTCTCGATTGCGGTCAAATTGTCACCACACATCCACATCCTGCCTGCTAAGGTTGGCAAGCCCGTCTTCGCAACGGATAATGCCCAGTTTTTCCACCAGCGCATGATGCGCCGCCGCGCCTGCGGTCGAAAGAGAAGACCATGAAAGACACCATTCGCCAGCTGATCCAACAAGCCATCACCCAACTCGTCAACGAAGGTGTGTTGCCTGAAGGCCTGTCGCCGGCGATCCAGGTGGAAAACTCCCGCGACAAGAAGAACGGCGATTTCGCCAGCAACATCGCCATGATGCTGGCCAAGCCTGCGGGCATGAAGCCGCGCGACCTGGCGGAAAAAATCATTGCCGCGCTGCCGGCTGACGAAAACATCTCCAAGACCGAAATCGCCGGCCCTGGCTTCCTGAACTTCTTCCAGAACACCGATGCCCTGGCTTCGCGCCTGGACGCGGCCCTGGCCGACGCCAAAATCGGCGTACGCAAAACCGGCCCGGTGCAGCGCACTGTGGTTGACCTGTCGGCACCGAACCTGGCCAAAGAGATGCACGTCGGCCACCTGCGCTCGACCATCATCGGCGACGGCGTGGCCCGCGTGCTGGAATTCCTCGGCGACACCGTTATCCGTCAGAACCACGTCGGCGACTGGGGCACCCAGTTCGGCATGCTGATGGCTTATCTGCAGGAAAACCCGATCACCAGCGACGAGTTGTCGGACCTGGAGAACTTCTACCGCGCCGCCAAGCAACGCTTCGACGAATCCGAAGAGTTCGCCGACCGCGCCCGTGGCCTGGTGGTCAAGCTGCAGGCCGGCGATGCCGACTGCCTGGCACTGTGGACCAAGTTCAAGGACATCTCGCTGTCCCACTGCCAGAAGATCTACGAACTGCTCAACGTCAAACTGACCATGGCCGACGTGATGGGCGAAAGCGCCTACAACGACGACCTGATCAACGTGGTCAACGACCTCAAGGCCGCAGGCATGCTGGTCGAGAGCAACGGCGCCCAGTGCGTGTTCCTCGACGAGTTCAAGAACGCCGACGGCGACCCGCTGCCGGTGATCATCGTCAAGGCTGACGGCGGCTACCTCTACGCCACCACCGACCTGGCCGCCGTACGCTACCGCAGCGGCAAGCTCAAGGCCGATCGCGCGCTGTACTTCGTCGACCAGCGTCAGGCCCTGCACTTCCAGCAAGTGTTCGCCGTAGCGCGCAAGGCTGGCTTCGTGACCCATCCGATGGAAATGGAACACATGGGCTTTGGCACCATGAACGGCGCTGACGGCCGTCCGTTCAAGACCCGTGATGGCGGCACCGTGAAACTGATCGACCTGCTGACCGAAGCCCAGGAGCGCGCCTACACCCTGGTCAAGGACAAGAACCCGGAGCTGGCCGATACCGAGCTGCGCAACATCGCCAAGGTGGTGGGCATCGGTGCAGTGAAATACGCCGACCTGTCCAAGCACCGCACCAGCGACTACAGCTTCAACTTCGACCTGATGCTCAACTTCGAAGGCAACACCGCGCCGTACCTGCTGTACGCCTACACCCGCGTGGCCGGCGTGTTCCGCAAACTCGGCAAGGACTTCAGCGAAGTGGAAGGACAAATCGTCCTCGAAGCGGCGCATGAACATGAGCTGGCAGCGAAACTGGCGCAGTTTGGCGAAATCCTGAACAACGTGTCCGAAAAAGGCACCCCGCACATCCTCTGCACTTACCTGTACGACGTCGCCGGCCTGTTCTCCAGCTTCTACGAGAACTGCCCGATCCTCGCCGCCGATACCCCGGCACAGATGCAGAGCCGCCTGCGCCTCGCCGCGCTGACCGGGCGCACCCTCAAGCAAGGCCTGGAACTCTTGGGCCTGGAAACTCTGGAGCGTATGTAAGTTGGCTGCCAAGAAAAAACCTGCACCCAAGCGTGGCGCCAGCCGTTACCAAGCTCCTGCAAAGCAACCGATCCCGGGCTGGCTGTGGATGGCCATCGGCCTGACGGTCGGCGCGTTCATCGTATTCCTGATGAAGCTGGAACCGGGCAAGGGCAGCGACACGGTCAAGCGTGAAAAAGTCGAGCAACAGCAACAGCAGAAAGCCAGCAAGATCGCCGAGGCCAACAAGACCCCGCCGAGCCCGACGCAACCGGTGAAGCCGAAGTACGACTTCTACACCTTGCTGCCGGAATCGGAAGTCATCGTGCCGCCGGATGCCGTGCCGGAAAAAACCCTGCCGACGCCGCAAGTACCGGCCATCCCGACAACGCCGGTCACCCCGGCCGAAGCGGCGAAGATCGACACGGCTCGCGCCCAGGCTGCATTGGCCGGGATCACGCCTCCGCCAGCACCACCGGTCAAGGCTGCGCCAGTGACGAAATTTTTCCTGCAGGCCGGTTCGTTCCGCAAAGAAACCGATGCGGACAAGGTGCGAGCGCAGATCATCCTGCTGGGTCAGGCTGTCTCGGTCGAGTCCGGCACGGTGAAGGACGAAACCTGGTATCGGGTGCTGGTCGGTCCGTTCAGCAACCGCGAACAACTGACTACCGCCCAGAAACAACTGGCCGGCGCGGGCTTCAGCAATCTGTTGTTACAACAGCGCCAGAGCCGCTGATCCCTTCAGGACTACCACGTCATCGTTCATAGTCGGAACGCCGCCCGGAGCAGCCCACTCCCACAGGGTTTTACGCTAACCCTGTGGGAGCGAGCTTGCTCGCGATGGCGTCATATCCCACACCACATATCCCCATTTGTAACACGCCGCCCGTCCCCTCTTCCGCTACGCAGTTGAAATCCACTCCACCACCCCCATATGAATGGGCATAAGGCATTTTCGCCCCGCTGCGTGGAGACTCTTCCCTTGACCACCATCGTTTCAGTTCGCCGCCACGGCAAAGTCGTCATGGGCGGCGACGGCCAGGTTTCCCTCGGCAACACCGTGATGAAAGGCAACGCGAAAAAAGTTCGTCGCCTGTACCACGGCCAGGTCATCGCCGGGTTTGCCGGCGCTACCGCTGACGCCTTTACCCTCTTCGAACGTTTCGAAGGCCAGCTTGAAAAACACCAGGGTCACCTGGTGCGCGCCGCTGTCGAACTCGCCAAAGAATGGCGCACCGACCGCTCCCTGAGCCGTCTCGAAGCCATGCTTGCGGTCGCCAACAAAGACGCCTCCCTGATCATCACCGGCAACGGTGATGTGGTTGAACCGGAAGACGGCCTGATCGCCATGGGTTCCGGTGGCGCCTACGCCCAGGCCGCCGCCAGCGCACTGCTGAAAAAGACCGACCTGTCAGCCCGGGAAATCGTCGAAACCGCTCTCGGCATCGCCGGCGACATCTGCGTATTCACCAACCACACCCAGACCATTGAGGAGCAGGACTGCGCCGAGTAAGCCCGTGCAGCCACCGCACCACGGCCCATTCTTGCTTGAGGTCCACTGAATATTATGTCCATGACTCCCCGTGAAATCGTCCACGAACTCAACCGCCACATCATCGGCCAGGACGATGCCAAGCGCGCCGTCGCCATTGCCCTGCGCAACCGCTGGCGCCGCATGCAGCTGCCTGAAGAGCTGCGCGTTGAAGTCACGCCAAAGAACATCCTGATGATCGGCCCGACCGGTGTCGGTAAAACCGAGATCGCCCGTCGCCTGGCCAAACTGGCCAATGCGCCGTTCATCAAGGTCGAAGCGACCAAGTTCACTGAAGTCGGCTATGTCGGCCGCGATGTCGAGTCGATCATTCGTGACCTCGCCGACGCCGCGATCAAGCTGCTGCGCGAACAGGAAATCGTCAAGGTTCGCCACCGCGCCGAAGATGCCGCCGAAGAGCGCATCCTCGACGCCCTGCTGCCACCGGCACGCATGGGTTTCAGCAACGATGACGCCCCGACTGCCGATTCCAACACCCGCCAGCTGTTCCGCAAGCGCCTGCGCGAAGGCCAGCTGGATGACAAGGAGATCGAAATCGAAGTCGCCGAAATGGCCGGCGTCGATATCTCCGCGCCACCGGGCATGGAAGAAATGACCAACCAGTTGCAGAGCCTGTTCGCCAACATGGGCAAGGGCAAGCGCAAGAGCCGCAAGCTCAAGGTCAAGGAAGCGCTCAAGCTGGTGCGTGACGAAGAAGCCAGCCGCCTGGTCAACGATGAAGAGTTGAAGGCCAAGGCCCTGGAAGCGGTCGAGCAGCACGGCATCGTGTTCATCGACGAAATCGACAAGGTCGCCAAGCGTGGCAATTCCGGCGGCGTCGATGTATCCCGCGAAGGCGTGCAGCGTGACTTGCTGCCGCTGATCGAAGGCTGCACCGTCAACACCAAACTGGGCATGGTCAAGACCGACCACATCCTGTTCATTGCTTCCGGTGCGTTCCACCTGAGCAAGCCGAGCGACCTGGTGCCCGAGCTGCAAGGCCGTCTGCCGATTCGTGTCGAACTCAAGGCCCTGAGCCCTGAAGATTTCGAACGCATCCTCAGCGAGCCTCACGCCTCGCTCACCGAGCAATACTGCGCACTGCTGAAAACCGAAGGCCTGGGCATCGAGTTCCAGCCGAGCGGCATCAAGCGCATCGCCGAGATCGCCTGGCAGGTCAACGAGAAAACCGAAAACATCGGTGCCCGTCGCCTGCACACCCTGCTCGAGCGCCTGCTCGAAGAGGTGTCGTTCAGCGCCGGCGACCTGGCCAGCGTCCATGACGACAAGGTGATCCAGATCGACGCCGACTACGTCAACAGCCACCTGGGCGAATTGGCGCAGAACGAAGACCTGTCCCGTTATATCCTGTAAGCCATACTTGTAGGAGCGAGCTTGCTCGCGATGGTGTGTCAGTCGACATTGATGCAACTGATCGACCATCGCGAGCAAGCTCGCTCCTACAGGGTTCCATCCAAAACGGAACGGCGCTCATGACCCAACTCCCTACCGACATCAAGCTGCACAAAGCCTCGAAAACCCTGTCGCTGAAATACGCATCCGGCGAGGAATACACCCTGCCCGCCGAGTTCCTGCGCGTGCATTCTCCTTCCGCCGAGGTCCAGGGCCACGGCAAACCCATCCTGCAATTTGGCAAGATCAACGTAGGCCTGACCAAAGTAGAACCGGCCGGTCAGTACGCACTGAAACTGACCTTCGATGACGGTCACGACAGCGGCCTGTTCACCTGGGAATATCTCTACGAACTGGCGCGACGTTATGACGCACTCTGGGAAGACTATCTGGCCGAGCTGAAAGCCGCCGGAAAAACCCGCGACCCTAACGAATCCGTCGTCAAGCTGATGCTCTAATCCGAGCCTCTTGCTCTTTAGAGGGCATTTTCTAATTTCATCTGTTTGAATGCTTGGCCGCGAGGTCAGTCATTGGCCTGCTTGCGAAAAAAATTAAACTCGGGTAACCAATGGAACTGGCAAGTTCCCTGCAGTGCTCTCTGTGAATTAAAAAGCAGCGATGCAGAATTAACGGTCACCCGAGCAGTAGTACCTGGCATTGGCTGTGTGACTACACAGCAGGACCCCGGTACTCGTCTCAGGACAATGGAGCGTCGTAGATGAGTAACAAGAATAACGATGACTTGAAGTATCAGGCCTCGGAAAACACCTTGGGACTGAATCCTGTCGTTGGGCTGCGTGGAAAAGATCTACTGGGTTCTGCTCGAATGGTGCTCAGGCAGGCCATCAAACAACCGATTCACAGCGCCAGGCATGTCGCTCATTTCGGCCTTGAACTCAAGAACGTGCTGTTCGGCAAATCCGAGCTTCAACCGACCAGCGATGACCGTCGCTTCGCGGATCCGGCCTGGAGCCAGAACCCGCTCTACAAACGTTATCTGCAAACCTACCTGGCGTGGCGCAAGGAACTCCACGACTGGATCGATGAGAGTAACCTCTCGCCCAAAGACGTTGCCCGTGGCCACTTCGTGATCAATCTTGTGACTGAAGCCATGGCTCCGACCAACACCGCCGCCAATCCGGCAGCGGTCAAGCGCTTCTTCGAAACCGGCGGTAAAAGCCTGCTCGACGGTCTCTCGCATCTGGCCAAGGACATGGTGCACAACGGCGGCATGCCGAGCCAGGTCAACATGGGTGCGTTCGAGGTCGGCAAAACTCTCGGCGTGACCGAAGGTGCGGTGGTGTTCCGCAACGATGTGCTGGAACTGATCCAGTACAAGCCGATCACCGAACAGGTCTACGAGCGTCCATTGCTGGTGGTACCCCCGCAGATCAACAAGTTCTATGTGTTCGACCTGAGCCCTGAAAAGAGCCTGGCGCGCTTCTGCCTGCGCAGCAATGTGCAGACCTTCATCGTCAGCTGGCGCAATCCGACCAAGGAGCAACGCGAGTGGGGTCTGTCGACCTACATCGAGGCGCTCAAGGAAGCGGTCGACGTGGTCACCGCCATCACCGGCAGCAAAGACGTGAACATGCTTGGCGCCTGCTCCGGTGGCATCACCTGCACCGCGCTGCTGGGTCACTACGCCGCGATCGGCGAGAGCAAGGTTAATGCTCTCACCCTGCTGGTAAGCGTACTGGACACCACCCTGGACAGTGACGTGGCGCTGTTCGTCGACGAACAGACACTCGAATCCGCCAAGCGCCACTCGTATCAGGCCGGAGTACTCGAAGGCAAGGACATGGCCAAGGTCTTCGCCTGGATGCGTCCGAACGATCTGATCTGGAACTACTGGGTCAACAACTACCTGTTGGGCAACGAACCGCCGGTTTTCGACATCCTGTTCTGGAACAACGACACCACACGGTTACCGGCAGCGTTCCACGGCGATCTGATCGAAATGTTCAAAAGCAACCCACTGATTCGCCCGAATGCACTGGAAGTGTGCGGCACCGCCATTGACCTGAAGCAGGTGACGGCCGACATCTTTTCCCTGGCCGGTACCAGCGACCACATCACTCCGTGGAAGTCCTGCTACAAGTCGGCGCAACTGTTCGGCGGCAATGTTGAATTCGTGCTGTCCAGCAGCGGGCATATCCAGAGCATCCTGAACCCGCCGGGCAATCCGAAATCCCGTTACATGACCAGTACCGAAATGGCGACCAGTGCCGAGGAGTGGCAAGAGAACTCCACCAAGCACACCGATTCCTGGTGGCTGCACTGGCAGACCTGGCAGGCCCAGCGCTCGGGCAACCTGAAAAAAGCTCCGCTGAAACTGGGCAACAAAGCCTACCCGGCGGGCGAAGCTGCACCGGGCACTTATGTACACGAGCGATAACTGACACACCCGCCCCTGTAGGAGCGAGCTTGCTCGCGATGGACGTTAACGATAACGCGTTCTTTCCGGATTAACGCGTTGCGCTTGAGTTCATCGCGAGCAAGCTCGCTCCTACAAGGGATCGGGAAGAATTCGAGAGAACGACCCACAGGGCCAGAAGCATGCCGCAACCCTTCATATTCCGTACCGTCGATCTGGATGGCCAGACGCTCCGCACGGCGGTACGCCCCGGCAAGCCTCACTTGACGCCCCTGCTGATTTTCAACGGCATTGGCGCCAACCTGGAGCTGGTGTTCCCGTTCGTCGCGGCGCTGGATCCGGACCTGGAAGTCATCTGCTTCGACGTACCCGGTGTCGGTGGTTCGTCGACGCCGAACCGGCCGTATCGTTTTCCGAGCCTGGCGAAACTCACGGCGCGGATGCTCGACTATCTCGACTACGGGCAGGTCAACGTCATCGGCGTGTCCTGGGGTGGCGCCCTGGCCCAACAGTTCGCTTACGACTATCCGGAGCGCTGCAAGAAACTCGTGCTGGCGGCGACGGCGGCGGGTGCGGTGATGGTGCCGGGCAAACCGAAGGTGTTGTGGATGATGGCCAGCCCGCGACGTTACATCCAGCCGTCCCACGTGATCCGCATTGCGCCGATGATCTACGGCGGCTCATTCCGTCGCGACCCGACGCTGGCCGCGA
>NZ_AKJL01000181.1 GCF_000282355.1 Pseudomonas sp. GM49 | reverse complement strand
CTTGCGGCAGCGATGCACCCAAGCCCCAGCCGCCAACGCCAGGCCCGGCGCCGCAGCAAGCACAGAAGAAGGCCCGTGAGGCTGCCGAACTTGGCCCGCTGCCCGCGTATCAGCGCGAATTGAGCGGCACCTTGCAAGGTGTGCCCGCCGGCGCTGAAGTCGAACTGGCGCTGCTGGTGATCGACGAAAAAGACCGCCCGCAACAATTGCTCGCCAGTTCCAGCCTGATCGGCAACAACCAGGTGCTGCCGTTTCACCTGCGCTTCAATCCGGAATCCTTCCCGGTCGGTGCCCGCGTTGAACTGCGAGGCCGCGCCAGTCAGTCCGGCCAGTTGATCCTGCACCTGCCGTCGCAGCTGATTACCCAGCCGACCACCCAGGCCCTGGGCCAACTGCAATTCGTCAAAGCCCCATGAGTGCACCGCTCGACCTGCAACGGGCCCTGGCTGAATTGCTCGGCGATGCACAACTGGTGGCCTGCCCGTTGCCGGAAACCGATTTGCAACTGTGGCTGATCGACGGCGACAACATGGACCGTGCCTTCAGCCCGGAAGAAACCCGGCGCATCCTGCATGAACCGCCGTACTGGAGTTTTTGCTGGGCCAGTGGCCTGGCCGTGGCCCGTTATCTGGCCGAAAATCCGCATTGGGTCGAAGGCAAGCGGGTACTGGATTTCGGCGCGGGTTCCGGCGTGGCGGGGATTGCCGCTGCCAAGGCCGGCGCGCTGGAAGTGCTGGCCTGCGACCTCGACCCGCTGGCGATTACCGCGTGCCGGGCGAATGCCGAACTCAATGATGTACAGCTCAATTACTCGACGGACTTTTTCGCCGAGGCCGATCGCTTCGATCTGATTCTGGTGGCGGATGTGTTGTACGACCGGGCGAACCTGCCGCTGCTCGACCAGTTCCTGAGTCGCGGCCGTGAGGCGCTGGTGGCGGACTCAAGAGTGCGGGATTTTCGCCATCCGTTGTACCGGCGCATCGAAATGCTCGAAGCCATGACCTTGCCGGATCTGGCCGAGCCCCACGAGTTTCGGCATGTGAGCCTGTACCACGCGCAGCGCTAGCCAAGAGCTTCGCGAGCAAGCCCACAGGGGATTTATGCACGACATAGATCCAGTGTGGGAGCGAGCTTGCTCGCGATGGCGGTTTATCAGACAACCAAAGACCAACTGCCACCCCGCTTTCGGCCCGCCCCCACCAAGCCGTATAGTTGCCCCATTCACGCTTCTACGAGATTGCCCATGAGTCAGGAAACGCCGTACATCTTCGACGCCACGACTGCCGATTTCGACCAGTCGGTGATCGAGAACTCTTTCCACAAGCCGGTGCTGGTGGATTTCTGGGCCGAATGGTGCGCGCCCTGCAAAGTGCTGATGCCAATGTTGCAGAGCATTGCCGAGAGTTATCAGGGTGAGTTGCTGCTGGCCAAGGTCAACTGTGACATCGAGCAAGACGTCGTCGCCCGCTTCGGTATCCGCAGCCTGCCGACCGTGGTGCTGTTCAAGGACGGCCAGCCTGTCGACGGCTTTGCCGGTGCCCAGCCTGAATCCGCCGTCCGCGCCCTGCTCGAACCCCATGTGCAGATGCCGCCACCGGCCGCTGCCGATCCGTTCGAACAGGCCCAGGCAATGTTCGACGACAGCCGCTTTGCCGATGCCGAGGCCCTGCTCAAAGTGCTGCTGGGTGAAGACAACACCAACGCCAAGGCACTGATCCTGTACGCCCGCTGCCTGACTGAGCGCGGTGAACTGGGCGAAGCACAAGCCGTGCTGGATGCAGTCAAGAGCGACGAGCACAAGGCCGCGCTGGCCGGTGCCAAGGCGCAGATCAAGTTTCTCGGTTTGGCCAGGGATTTGCCGGATGCCGCCGACCTGAAAGCCCGGCTGGCGAAAAATCCCCAGGACGATGAAGCGGTCTACCAACTGGCGATCCAGCAACTGGCCCGTCAGCAGTACGACGCCGCGCTGGACGCATTGCTCAAGCTGTTCATCCGCAACCGCAGCTACAGCGAAGGTTTGCCGCACAAGACCTTGCTGCAGGTGTTCGAGTTGCTGGGCAATGATCATCCGCTGGTGAGCACGTACCGTCGCAAGTTGTTTGCTGCGCTGTACTAAGCGCCACCTTGTAGGAGCGAGCTTGCTCGCGATGGGCGTCAACGATAATGAGGGCTACCTGTATGACCGCGGTGCCCTGACGCCCTTCGTCGGAACGCCGCCCGGAGCAAGCTCGCTCCTACAACAGCCAGCGGTACAACGGTGTATCGCCGCCGCTTTCCACTTTCACATCCGCACAATGGCGCAAACGCACCAGCAGGCGCTTGCCCACCGCCGCACTGCCGGTCAGGCCTTCGAGTTGATCGAGCAGATCCGGCCCGCTGAGCTGCCCTGCCTTGCGCAACAAATCCCTGGCGATCTGCCACAGCGCATCATCCTGATTCAGCGGTTTCGCCGTCGGCGCGCTGACTGCGGGTTTTTCCACCTGCAACTGCGCCCCTAGTCGCGCCCAGTCCGCATCGTCCATCTCCAGAGTCAAATCCACCGGCCAGTCGCCGATGCTTCCGCGAATTCGCAACATAGGTCTGCTCCCGCACATTTCTTCCCGGCATGCTCCCATGGGACTTGTGCAACGCCAAGCAGGCAGTCAAACTCTGCGCAATTACGTTATAAGATTACATAACAAATTCTTCATTTTACTTTTCGGAGACTCGTCATGCGCCGTCTGCTTCTCGCTCTGCCGTTTGCCATGTTGCCGCTGGCTGCCGCCCATGCTGCCGACGAACACGATCATGAGCATGGCAGCCTGGGTGCCCACGAACATGGCGTGGGCCGCCTGAACGCTGTGCTGGACGGCAAGACCCTGGAGCTGGAACTGGAAAGTCCGGCCATGAACCTGGTGGGTTTCGAACACGTCGCCACCAGCGATGCAGACAAAGCCAAAGTCGTCGCCGCACGTACCCGGCTTGAGCAACCACTGGCCCTGTTCAACCTGCCGAAAGCCGCCGGTTGCGTGGTGGAAAACCAGGAACTGGAAAGCCCGTTGTTCGGTGATACGCCCGATGCCGACGATGACCATGATGAAGACGCCAAGGACGAAGACGGCCACGAACATCACCATGATCACAGCGAAATCCACGCTCGCTATCAGTTCACCTGCGCCACGCCAGACGCGTTGAAGACCCTGGATCTGGCGAACATTTTCAACACGTTCCCGGCCACCCGGAAAATTCAGGTACAACTGATCGGCCCGAGCGGGCAGCAAGGGGTTGAAGTGACGGCCAAGGCTGCTGCACTGAAATTCTGAACTCACTGAAGATCCCTATAGGAGCGAGCTTGCTCCGGGCGGCGTTCCGACGATAGCGGTCGCACAGGCGACATTGATGTTGAATGTGACGCCCTCATCGCGAGCAAGCTCGCTCCCACAGGGGTTGTGTTGAAAGTGAAACCCAGACCAGTTCCCACACTTATGAAATCGGTGCCATGACCCAAGCACTCATCGAACTGTCCGACCTGGGCTTCAGTTGGCCCGGTCACCCGCCACTGCTGGACATCCCGGCGTTTCGTCTGGAGCGCGGGGAAACCCTGTTCCTCAAAGGCCCCAGCGGCAGCGGCAAGACCACCCTGCTCGGTCTGCTCGGCGGCGTACAAAAGCCTGATCGCGGCAGCATCCGCCTGCTCGGCCAGGAACTGACACAACTGTCGGCCGGCGCCCGCGACCACTTTCGCGTCGATCACACCGGCTACATCTTCCAGCAGTTCAACCTGCTGCCGTTTCTGTCGGTGCGCGAGAACGTCGAACTGCCCTGCCATTTCTCGAAACTGCGCGCCGAACGGGCGAAACAACGCCACGGGAGCGTCGACAAAGCGGCCGCCACGCTACTCGCCCACCTGGGTTTGAAGGATGAAAACATCCTCGGTCGCCGCGCCGACTCGCTGTCCATCGGCCAACAACAACGGGTCGCCGCCGCCCGCGCGCTGATCGGTCAACCGGAACTGGTGATCGCCGACGAGCCGACCTCGGCCCTCGATTACGACGCCCGCGAGAACTTCATTCGCCTGCTGTTCGCCGAGTGCCGCGAAGCCGGTTCGAGCCTGTTGTTCGTCAGCCATGACCAGAGCCTGGCGCCGCTGTTCGACCACAACCTGTCGCTGGCCGAACTCAATCGCGCCGCCATCCTGTCCGAGGTTTGAGATGTATTTGTTTCGTCTAGCCATGGCCAGCCTGGCTAACCGCCGTTTCACCGCGATCCTCACCGCGTTCGCCATCGCCCTGTCGGTGTGCCTGCTGCTGGCGGTGGAGCGCGTGCGTACCGAAGCCAAGGCCAGTTTCGCCAGCACCATCAGCGGCACCGATTTGATCGTCGGTGCCCGCTCAGGCTCGGTGAACCTGTTGCTGTACTCGGTGTTCCGCATCGGCAACGCCACCAACAACATTCGTTGGGACAGCTTCGAGCACTTCGCCAACAACCCGAAAGTGAAGTGGGCGATCCCGATGTCCCTCGGCGATTCCCATCGCGGCTACCGGGTGATGGGCACCACCGAAGCCTACTTCGAGCATTACCAGTACGGCCGCCAGCAACACCTGGAACTGGCTGTTGGCCGGGCCTTCGCCACCGACCCGTTCGAAGTCGTGCTCGGTGCCGAAGTAGCCGATGCGCTGCACTACAAACTCGGCGAAAAACTGGTGCTGGCCCACGGCGTGGCGGCGATCAGCCTGGTCAAGCACGACGACAAGCCATTCACTGTCGTCGGCATTCTCAAGCGCACCGGCACCCCGGTGGACCGCACGCTGCACATCAGCCTCGGCGGCATGGAAGCGATTCACATCGACTGGCACAACGGCGTGCCGGCCCGTGGCGAGGGTCGCATCACGGCCGATCAGGCGCGCAACATGGACCTGACGCCGCAAGCGATCACCGCGTTCATGCTCGGCCTCAACAACAAGATTTTGACCTTTGCCCTGCAACGTGAAATCAACGAATTCCGTGGCGAGCCGATGCTGGCGATTTTGCCGGGGGTGGCGTTGCAAGAGCTGTGGAGCCTGATGGGCACGGCAGAAAAAGCCTTGTTCGTGGTCTCGCTGTTTGTGGTGTTGACCGGGTTGATCGGCATGCTCACGGCCATTCTCACCAGCCTCAACGAGCGACGCCGGGAGATGGCGATCCTGCGCTCGGTGGGCGCTCGACCGTGGCACATCGCGACGCTGTTGGTGCTTGAAGCCTTTGCCCTGGCGCTGTCGGGCGTGATTGCCGGCGTGGCGTTGCTGTATGTGTGCATCGCCGCGGCCCAGGGTTATGTGCAGGCCAATTACGGCCTGTACCTGCCACTTTCCTGGCCCAGTGAATATGAATGGACACTGCTCGGTGGCATCCTGATCGCCGCGCTGCTGATGGGCAGCGTGCCAGCCTGGCGCGCCTATCGCCAATCCCTGGCCGATGGCCTGTCGATCCGCTTATGAGGACGTTGAAAATGCCCCGCGCTGTACTTGCGCTGTTGATGCTGGTTGCCCTGCCCCTGTGGGCGGCCCAGCCAAAAGACCTGACCTGGTCGGAGATGATTCCACCGGATGCGCCGAAAGAAGTACCGAACATGACGCCGCTGCACGACCTGTCGCAGATGAGTAATGCGCTGTCAGCCGAGTCGGCACCCGCCGCCAGGCAGGACATGCCCAATGCACCGGTGGTCAAGGCCCTCGATGGCCAGAACATTCGCCTGCCGGGCTACATCGTGCCGCTGGAAGTGAGCGAGGAAGGACGCACCACGGAGTTTCTGCTGGTGCCGTATTTCGGCGCCTGCATCCACGTACCGCCACCGCCGTCGAACCAGATCGTGCACGTCAAAAGCGAAGTCGGCGTGAAGCTCGACGAGTTGTATCAGCCTTACTGGATCGAAGGCGCGCTACAGGTCAAGGCATCCACCAGCGAGTTGGCGGATGCCGGGTATCAGATGGAGGCGGACAAGATTTATCTGTATGAATTGCCGGAGTAAATCCGGTCGTTTTGTGTCGACCTTCAGTCAGCCATCGCGAGCAAGCTCGCTCCCACACTTGATCTGTGTCTCGACTCAAATCCCCTGTGGGAGCGACGGTGCGGCGATCCGACTTGCTCGCGATGAGGCCATCAGCAACACCACAAAAACCACTCCCTTCCCACATTCATTGAGCTGCATCAAAAGACCGATTCGTTAGGCACCTTACCATTGGACATCGAACATTTTTAACGTCCTCTGGAGCCCCCATGAACAAGTCCATGCTCAGCGCTACGCTGGTTGCCCTCGCGCTCGCAGCCCCGCTCGCCCACGCCCACGAGGCCGGCGACATCATCCTTCGTGCGGGCGCCATCACCGTTAACCCGAAAGCCGACAGCTCCAGCGTGAAGGTCGATCAGGGTCCGCTGGCCGGTACCAACCTGGGCGGCAAGGCAACCATGGACAGCGACACGCAGCTGGGCCTGAACTTCGCCTACATGCTCACCAACAACTGGGGGATCGAACTGCTCGCCGCCACTCCGTTCGAGCATGACGTGAAACTCAAAGGCACCGCCCTGCCGGCTGCCAACGGCAAACTCGGCTCCCTGAAACACCTGCCGCCAACCCTGAGCGTGGTCTACTACCCGCTGGATTCGAAGTCAGCCTTCCAGCCGTACGTCGGCGGCGGCATCAACTACACCTGGATCTACGACGAAAGCCTCAGCAGCGAAGCCAAGTCCGCCGGCTTCAGCAACTTCAAGGCGAAGAATTCCTGGGGCCTGGCCTGGCAGGTTGGTGCCGACTACATGCTGACCGACAACATCCTGCTCAACGCCCAGGTGCGCTACATCGACATCGACACCCGCGCCACCGTTGAAAACAACTCAATTGCACCGGGCACCCGCGCCAAGGTCAACGTCGACGTCGATCCGTTTGTGTACATGGTCGGCCTGGGCTACAAGTTCTGATAGAACGTTCACGTGGTGGTGAATGAGGCTGTTGTGGCGAGGGAGCTTGCTCCCTCGCCACAGAAATTACACAAGCTGCAAGTAAATTCCGGCCGTGAAAAAGGCGCCTGTAAAAAGGCGCCTTTTTCATGTCCGCATGGAAGCGATCTATCGCCCCAGCAACCGCGCCAGCCCCACACTCATCGGTGTTTGCGAGGAGGTGTGAAAGCGCTCCAGCAGACGCCGGTTGTTCGCCCGGGAATGGCGGATGTCACCGGAGCGCGCCGGGCCGTAGCTCACCGGAGGCAGCTGACCGACCACAGCTTCGAGTGCTTCGAGCATTTGCTTGAGGGTCGTCGCCTGGTTCCAGCCCACATTGACCGCACCGTCTTCGACCCGGGGCTTCTCGATGGCCTGCACCAGCAAGTCGACCAGGTCTTCAACGTAGACAAAATCCCGGGTCTGCTCGCCATCACCGAACACCGTGATCGGCAGGCCCTTTTGCGCGCGCTCGCTGAAAATGCTGATCACCCCGGAGTACGGCGAGGACGGATCCTGGCGTGGGCCGAAGATGTTGAAGAAGCGGAAAATCACCGGCTCCAGCCCATGCTGGCGGCGGTAGAAATCGAAGTAATGTTCACCGGCCAGTTTGTCCGCCGCATAAGGCGTCAACGGTGCCTTGGGTGTGTCTTCGTCGATCGACTCACCTTCGCCATTGTTGCCATACACCGCCGCGCTGGAAGCAAACAGCACGCGCTTGACCCCGGCCTGGCGCATGGCTTCGCAGACGTTCAGCGTGCCGATGAAGTTGCTCTGGTGCGTGCGCACCGGATCGTCCACCGAGGCCTGCACCGAAGCCACGGCGGCCAGGTGCGCCACGGCGCTGCAACCGGCCATCGCCTGGGTGACCACAGCTGCATCGGCCACGTCGCCGACGATCAGTTCGACCCTGGGATTATCCAGCGGCAGATTGCTGCGCTTGCCGGTGGACAGGTCATCGAGAATCCGCACCGCATGGCCCTTGGCGAGCAGGGCGTCAGTCAGGTGCGAACCAATGAAACCGGCACCGCCGGTGATCAAAACGGGACGGTCAGCCATGGCGATAGAACCTGTCCAGTAGAGCGGGAAGCGCCGCACGCCAGGCGCGCGGCTTGATTCCGAAGGTGTGCAGAATTTTTTTGCAGGCCAATACCGCGTGTTGCGGTTCTTCTGCCGCATCCGGACGCGCGGCGTGGGCCTGGGCGGTCGGGGCTTCGATGGCCAGCGGATGCAGGCTGCGGGCTTCGGTCAGAATCGCCTGCCCCAGCGCCAGCGGCGTGGTCGCCTCATGCCCGGCATAGTGGTAGGTACCCCACAGCGGTGCGGCGCAATCGAGTTGCTTGAGCACTGAAATGATCACGCGGGCGGCATCGTCGACCGGCGTCGGATTGCCGCGCCGGTCGTCGGCCATCAGCAGTTCTTCGGGTTGTTCGGCACGGGCGAGGAAGCGGCCAAGGGTGCCGTCCGGGCTGTCGTCCAGCAACCAGCCGAAACGCAATAGCACGTGTTGCGGGCAGGTGGCGCGAACGCTTTGCTCGATCCGCCACAAGGCCTGGCCCCGCAGGCCCAGGGGCACCGGTTCGTCTTTTTCGCTGTAGGCGGTGGCGCGGGAGCCATCGAATACGCGATAGCTCGAAGGTTGCAGCAGAACGATGTTGTGGTGCTGGCACAGTTCCGCCAGACGCTCGATCGCACGCTCTTGCCCGGCCAGGCGCTGTTCGCTGACCGCTTCGGCCTGAAACCAGTCGAAGTAGTAGGCAAGGTTGATCAACGCATCGGGACGGGTGTCGTCGAGCAGTTGTGTCAGGCTCGCGGCATCCCAGCCGTTTTCGGGCGGGCGGGGGGCGAGGAAACCGATGTCTTCCTCCGCACCGAGGCGAATCAGCGCCTGCCCAAGGGCATTTCCGCCGCCCAGTAACATAAGGCGCATTCGCATAGAGTCAGCAGGCCCAGTCTGATTGGAACAATGGCTTTATCAACACCGCGCCCAGGCGGTGTCGTTGGTAATTGCCGGAATCGTTGCATTTTGCGGGTTTAGTGCGCAACCGTCACCCGTAAAGTGTAGATGTCCGACTTTTGCGGTGCCTGGACTGGCCTCTTCGCGGGCAAGCCCGCTCCCACACTGGATTTGGGTACACCGCCGATCCCCTGTGGGAGCGGGCTTGCCCGCGAAGGGGCCCTGAAGGCCACTAGAGATCCTGAGCGGTACTTGCATCTTCGGCCCCCCACCCGCATAACTTGCTGCATGAACCTGCCCATCCCCGCAGACAGTGCCCTGAGCGGCTTTCACCCTGCCGTCAGCGCCTGGTTCAGCCACACATTCCCAGCGCTCACCGCCGCCCAGGCCCGGGCGTGGCCGTTGATCCGCCAGCGCCGCTCGACTTTGGTCGCCGCGCCCACCGGTTCCGGCAAGACCCTCACCGCCTTTCTCGCCGTCATCGACGACCTGGTGCATCGTGGCCTGGAGTCTGCCGACGGCCTGCCCGACGCAACGCTGGTGGTCTACGTTTCGCCGCTCAAGGCGTTGTCCAACGACATCCAGATCAATCTGCAAAACCCGCTGGCCGGCATTACCAGGCAATTGCGCGTGATGGGCCTGCCCGAATTGCAGATCACCACCGCAGTACGCACCGGTGACACGCCACAAAAAGACCGTTCGGCGATGCGCAAGACGGCGCCGCACATCCTGGTGACCACCCCGGAATCCCTGTACGTGCTGCTCGGCTCTGATTCCGGCCGGCAGATGCTCGGCACCACACAAACGGTGATCATCGACGAAATCCATGCCATGGCCGCCAGCAAACGCGGCAGTCACCTGGCCCTGAGCCTCGAGCGCCTGCAAGCACTCTGCCCGGCGCCGCTGCTGCGCATCGGCCTGTCGGCCACGCAAAAGCCCATCGAAGCGGTGTCGCGCTTCCTGGTCGGTCGCGACCGTCCGTGCGAGATCATCGACATCGGCCATGCCCGCCCCCGCGACCTGGATATCGAAGTGCCGCCCGTGCCGCTATCGGCCGTGATGGCCAACGATGTCTGGGAACTGGTCTACGACCGCCTCGCCGCCCTTGCCCGCGAGCACCGGACCACGCTGATTTTCGTCAACACCCGGCGCCTGGCCGAACGCCTGAGCCGTCACCTGAGCGAACGCCTGGGCAAGGACGCCGTCGCGGCCCACCACGGCAGCCTGGCCAAGGAGTTTCGCCTGGACGCCGAGCAGCGACTCAAGCGCGGCGACCTGCAAGTGCTGATCGCCACGGCGTCGCTGGAACTGGGGATCGACATCGGCGACGTCGACCTGGTGTGCCAGATCGCATCGCCGCGCTCGATTGCCGGTTTTCTGCAACGGGTCGGCCGCTCCGGGCACCAGGTCGGCGGCACGCCCAAGGGGCGTTTATTCGCCACCACCCGCGACGACTTGATCGAATGCGCCGCCCTGCTCGACTGCGTGCGCCGGGGTGAACTCGACACCTTGTTGATTCCGCAAGCGCCGCTGGACGTGCTGGCGCAGCAGATCATCGCCGAGGTCAGTTGCCAGGAGTGGCCGGAGCAAGCGCTGCTGGAGATGCTGCGCCGTGCCTCGCCCTACACCGGGCTCGACGACAAACACTACCAGGCGCTGCTGCACATGCTCGCCGAGGGCTACAACGGGCGTCAGGGCATCCGTAGCGCCTACCTGCACCGCGACGCTGTGAGCCGCACCCTGCGCGGTCGCCGTGGCGCGAAACTGACCGCAGTGACCAGTGGCGGGACCATTCCGGACAACGCCGACTACAGCGTGCTGCTGGAGCCTCAAGGGCTGAATATCGGCACCATCAACGAAGACTTCGCGGTGGAAAGCATTGCCGGGGATGTCTTCCAGCTGGGCAATACGTCCTATCGAATCCTGCGGGTGGAAACCGGCAAGGTTCGGGTCGAGGATGCCCAGGGCCAGCCGCCGACCATCCCGTTCTGGCTCGGTGAAGCGCCGGGGCGCAGTGCCGAATTGTCCTCGGCGGTGGCGCGCTTGCAGGCACAACTCGACGACCTGCTGGGGACTGCGCCAGGCAATGTGCAACCAGCGCTCGACTGGCTGACCGAGACCCTGGGTTTGAACCTCGCCAGCGCCGAACAACTGGTGGACTACCTGTCCCGCGCACGGCAGACGCTGGGCGCCCTGCCATCGCAAGACACGCTGTTGATGGAGCGTTTTTTCGACGAGTCAGGCGGCACGCAACTGGTCATTCACACTCCGTTCGGCAGCCGCATCAACCGCGCCTGGGGCCTGGCCCTGCGCAAGCGTTTCTGTCGCACCTTCAATTTCGAATTGCAGGCCGCCGCCAGCGAAGACGCCATTGTGCTGTCGCTGTCCACCAGCCACAGTTTTGAACTGGACGATGTCTGGCGCTACCTGCACAGCAACAGCGCCGAGCACATCCTGACTCAAGCCGTGCTCGACGCGCCGCTGTTCGGCGTGCGCTGGCGCTGGAATGCCGGCGTGGCCCTGGCCCTGCCGCGCTACAGCGGCGGGCGCAAAGTCCCGCCACAGATCCAGCGGATGAAAAGTGAAGACCTGATCGCCAGCGTGTTTCCCGATCAGATCGCCTGCGTGGAAAACCTCGCCGGCGAAAGGGAGATTCCCGACCATCCACTGGTGGAGCAAACCCTCGACGATTGCCTGCACGAAGCCATGGACACGGAGGGCTGGCTGGCCTTGTTGCGGCGTATGGAACGTGGCGACATTCGCCTGATCAGCCGCGACTTGCCGGCGCCTTCGCCGCTGGCGTCGGAGATTCTCAGCGCCCGCCCCTACACCTTCCTCGACGATGCTCCGCTGGAGGAACGCCGCACCCAAGCGGTGCTCAATCGCCGCTGGAGCGACCCGCAATCCACCGATGATCTCGGTGCGCTGGACGCCGAGGCGATTGCCGCCGTGCGCGACGAAGCCTGGCCTGCGCCCTCCGGTGTCGATGAAATGCACGAAGCATTGATGAGCCTGGCGTGCATCACCGATGCCGAGGCTCGCATCAACCCGCAGTGGCTCGACTGGCTCAATACCCTGGCCGACAGCGGACACGCCAGCCGCTTGCAGATCAACGCCGGACAATCGTTGTGGCTGGCGCTGGAGCGCCTGACTTGCCTGCGGGCGATCTATCCGCAAGCCGAATTGACGCCCCCCCTGCAAGCGCTGCCGAACTTCGATGAAGTCTGGGACCCCGACGAAGCCGTACATGAACTGATCCGCGCACGGCTCAGCGCCTTCGGGCCACTTGTGCTCGATCGCATTGCCGAACCACTCGATTTGTCCGCGGCACAAGTGAACCAGGCCCTGGCGCAACTGGAACGCGAAGGCTACGTGTTGCGCGGCCGCTTCACCCCGGGCACCGCCGGGGAAGAATGGTGCGAGCGGCATTTGCTGGCGCGGATTCACCGCTACACGGTCAAGCGCCTGCGTCGGGAAATCGAACCGGTGGCGTTGCAGGATTTCATGCGATTCCTGTTTGACTGGCAGCATGTGTCGACCGCAAGCCAGGGCCAGGGCGCGGCAATATTGCCAGCCGTTATTGCACAATTCGAAGGCTACCCAGCCGCCGCTTCAGCCTGGGACAGCGACATCCTGCCGACGCGAATCAAGGACTACTCGGCTACCTGGCTGGATGAGTTGTGCCGCAGCGGCAGACTGGTGTGGACGCGCCTGACCGCGCCTAACAAAAGCGCCAGTACCGCACTACGCAGTACGCCGATTGTGTTGCTGCCGCGCAACCGGGTCGGACTCTGGAGCGGCTTGACCGAACAGACTCCGGTCAGCGAACTGTCGCCGAAAACGCAAAAGGTCCATGCCGCCCTCAGCCAGCACGGCGCACTATTTTTCGATGAGCTGATCCATGAGGCCCACCTGCTGCGTTCGGAGCTGGAAATCGCCCTGCAGGAACTGGTGGGCGCGGGGCTGGTAAACGCCGACAGCTTCGCCGGATTGCGCGCACTGATCACCCCGGCCAGCAAGCGCCAGCCTCGCAACAGCCGGCGTGGACGTGGGGCATTCATCGGTGGCATGGACGACGCCGGGCGCTGGGCCCTGTTGCAACGCGCACCTGCCGCGCCGGCGGTGCAAAACCAGCGCCCCGCTCCGACGCCTGCCGAAACCCTGGAACACATCGCCATGACCTTGCTGCGCCGCTACGGTGTAGTGTTCTGGCGCTTGCTGGAGCGTGAGGCGGACTGGTTACCCAGCTGGCGCGAACTGCTGCGTACTTACCATCGCCTGGAGGCACGCGGCGAAATTCGCGGCGGGCGGTTTGTCAGTGGCCTGGCGGGCGAGCAATTCGCCCTGCCCGAGGCGATTCCATTGCTACGGGAGGTGCGACGTCGGCCCCATGACGGGAGTTTGGTCGCGGTGTGCGGGGTGGATCCGCTGAACCTCGCCGGCACGCTATTGCCCGGCGTGAAAGTCCCGGCGCTGGCCAGCAATCGGCTGGTGTATCGCGACGGGTTGCCGGTCGCTGC
>NZ_AKJL01000180.1 GCF_000282355.1 Pseudomonas sp. GM49 | reverse complement strand
GCCCTGCCGCTGTGGCTGCTCGCCGAGCTGACCTATCGCTGCCCGCTGCAATGTCCGTACTGCTCCAATCCGCTGGACTTCGCCGAACAAGGCAAAGAGCTGAGCACCGAGCAGTGGATCAAGGTGTTCCGCGAAGCACGGGAGATGGGCGCCGCGCAGCTGGGCTTTTCCGGTGGCGAGCCGCTGGTGCGTCAGGACCTCGCCGAGCTGATTGCCGAAGCCCGCAAACTGGGTTTCTACACCAACCTGATCACCTCCGGCATTGGCCTGACCGAGCAGAAAATCGGCGATTTCAAGAAGGCCGGCCTCGATCACATCCAGATCAGTTTCCAGGCCAGCGACGAGCAGGTAAACAACCTGCTGGCCGGTTCGAAAAAGGCCTTCGCGCAGAAACTGGAAATGGCCCGGGCGGTGAAGGCCCACGGTTATCCGATGGTGCTGAACTTCGTCACCCATCGGCACAACATCGACCAGATCGACCGCATCATCGAGCTGTGCATCGCGCTGGAAGCGGACTTCGTCGAGCTCGCCACTTGCCAGTTCTACGGCTGGGCGCAACTCAATCGCGTCGGGCTATTGCCGACCCAAGAGCAACTGCTGCGCGCCGAACGCATCACCAACGAGTACCGCGCCAAACTGGAAGCCGAAGGGCATCCGTGCAAGCTGATTTTCGTCACCCCGGACTACTACGAAGAACGCCCGAAAGCCTGCATGAACGGCTGGGGCAGTATTTTTCTGACGGTCACGCCAGACGGAACCGCCCTGCCCTGTCACGGTGCCCGACAGCTGCCGGTGCAGTTTCCCAACGTGCGCGAGCACAGCATGCAGCACATCTGGTACGACTCATTTGGCTTCAACCGTTTCCGCGGCTACGACTGGATGCCCGAACCGTGCCGCTCCTGTGACGAGAAAGAAAAAGACTTCGGCGGCTGCCGCTGCCAGGCGTTCATGCTCACCGGCGATGCCAGCAACGCCGACCCGGTGTGCAGCAAGTCGCCACAACACGGCGTGATCCTCAAGGCTCGCGAAGAAGCCGAGCACGCGACCCAGACCATCGACCAACTGGCCTTTCGCAATGAACGAAACTCACGCCTCATCGCCAAAAGCTGAACCTTTCAGCGCTGCCAAAGCCGTGGCCGCCGGTATCGACTTTGCCGAACTGCAGGTCGGTCGACAGGGCCTGTTCTGGAACGAGTACCGCCCCGAAGACGCGGCGTGCCGGATCTGGCATTGGCGTGACGGTGCAGCGAAATGTATGACGCCACCGGGGTTCAGCGTGCGCAGTCGGGTGTACGAATATGGCGGTGGAGCGTTTTGTCTGACTGACAACGGCGTTGTTTTCGTCAACGAGGCCGACCAGCAGTTGTATCGGCAATCACTGCAAGGCGAATCGCCCGAAAGGCTGACGTCCGGTGCGTGCCGGTATGGCGATTTACAGTTCGCCCACGGGCAAGTGCTGGCAGTCGAGGAGCATCGCGATCAACACCGACTGGTGGCAATCGATCTGTTGGATGGCGCACGTCACTTGCTGGCCGAAGGTGCTGATTTTTACGCCGCGCCGACGCTGAGTCCTGATGCCCGGCGTCTGGCCTGGATCGAATGGGATCACCCGGATCAGCCATGGACCGCGACCCGTTTGATGGTTGCCGAACGCCTGGCCGATGGCGGTTTTGCCGAGGTTCGTTGTGTGGCGGGCGACGGCGCTCAAGAGTCTGTGCAACAACCGCGGTTTGATGCCGACGGTCGCTTGTATTGCCTGACGGATCGCGCGGGTTACTGGCAGCCCTGGATGGAATCCGAAAAAGGCCTGAGCCCATTGCCAAGTGCCACCGCCGACCATGGCCCTGCGCCCTGGCAACTCGGCGGCAGCACCTGGCTACCGCTGGGCGACGATAGTTATCTGGCCAGTTGGACCGAAGGCGGGTTTGGCCGATTGGGCGTATGCGGCGACTCCGGCGCAGACTTTACCGGTGACTACAGCCGCTTCCGCCATCTTGCCGTGGATGATCAGTTCATCTATTGCATCGCGGCGTCGCCCGTCAGTTCAACCGCCGTCATCGCCATCGACCGCCAGAGCCGACAAGTGAAAGTACTGGCCGGCGGCATCGCACCGCTTCCCCCCGAACAGATCAGCCGCCCGCAAACCTTGCGCTACCCGAGTGGCTCAGGCGAAGCGCACGGCTTTTTCTACCCGGCGATGACCGGCAAGGTGAAACCGCCGTTGGTGGTGTTCGTCCATGGCGGCCCGACCTCGGCGTGCTACCCGATGCTCGATCCGCGTATCCAGTACTGGGCACAGCGGGGCTTCGCCGTGGCCGACCTCAACTATCGCGGCAGCAGCGGTTATGGCCGGGCCTATCGCCAGGCGCTACACCTGAGCTGGGGCGATGTTGATGTGCAAGATGCCTGCGCCGTGGTCAGTTACCTCAACCAGCGAGGCTTGATCGACGGCGACAAGACCTTCATCCGCGGCGGCAGCGCCGGTGGCTACACCACCCTTTGCGCCCTGGCCTTTCACAACGTGTTCCGCGCCGGCGCCAGTCTGTATGGGGTCAGCGACCCGGTGGCGCTGGGGCGCGCGACCCACAAATTCGAAAGCGACTATCTGGATTGGTTGATTGGCGATCCGCTGCTGGACGCCGAACGCTACGCGGCCCGCACGCCGCTGCTGCATGCCAGCAACATCCGCGTGCCGGTGATCTTCTTTCAAGGTGAACTGGATGCCGTGGTCGTCCCGCAGCAGACCCGCGACATGGTTACGGCGCTGCAGGACAACGGCATCCTGGTCGAAGCGCATTACTACGCAGACGAACGCCATGGCTTTCGCAAGGCCGGCAATCAGGCCCATGCGCTGGAGCAGGAGTGGTTGTTTTATCAAAGGGTGATGGATTCAGTGGACTGAAGCCCCCGCCCATTGCCGGAACGGTGGCGTCCCCTTCGCGGGCAAGTCGGCCGACCTGCCGCCGCGAAACTCAGCGCTTGGCGATGATGTACACCGCATGCACGATCCCCGGAATGTAACCGCACAACGTCAGCAGAATATTCAGCCAGAACGCTCCGCCGAATCCTACTTGCAGAAACACACCCAGTGGCGGTAACAGGATGGCGATGATGATGCGAATAAAATCCATGGGGCAGCTCCTGATTGGGGTGGACTCGTTCGAGCCCTACAGCCAATCGACCCGTGCCGTTTATCAGGGTTCAGTCCCGCTGCTCCCGAGTTCTGCCCCTTCGTTGAATTTCGCAGACAAAAAAACGCCCCACGCCAAAAGAATCAGGCGTGGGGCGTGCGTTTTACCGCGAGACGGTTCGGGAATGTGTGTAGGGCGCGTCTGATCAGACGGCAATCCCTTTACGGCACTGCAATTGCGCGGTGCGTACTCGGGAGAAGGCGCGCGCCAGGCGCAGGAGCATTTCGTCGATGTTGGCGTTGCTGACATTAAGCGCAGGGGTAAAGCGCAGGCAGTCGGGTTGCGGTGCATTGAGCAGCAGGCCTTCGTACAGCGCAGCCTTGACTACCGCGCCGGCGGAATCGTCCGACAGCGTCAGCCCCCAGAGCAGCCCTTGTCCGCGCAACTCGCCGTGACCGTAACGATGGGCCAAACGCCCCAAACCTTCACGCAGGTGTTGACCGGTTTCTGCGACGTGTTTGAGGAAGCCCTTGTCCTGCACCGTATCGAGCACCGAAAGTCCCGCAGCGGTCATCAGCGCATTGCCGTGATGAGTGCCAGTTACCTCGCCCGTTTCGAAACAGCAAGCCTTGCCCCGCGCCAGCAACGCGGCCAATGGCACACCGCCGCCCAACCCTTTGCCGAGCACGACGATATCCGCCGTTACACCATAGGACTGTTCCGCAAGCAGGGTGCCACAACGGCCGATGCCGGTTTGCACTTCGTCGAAGATCAGCAAAATGCCGAGCTCACGGCACAAGCGTTCGACGCCCTTGAGGTAATGCGCGGTGGCCGGGATCACGCCGGCTTCGCTCTGGATCGGCTCGAGCATGATCGCTACGGTCCGTTCATCGACCGCCTCATGCAACGCTGGCAGATCATTGAATGGAACACGGCTGAAGCCCGGCAATTGCGGCTCGAACCGGTTGATCAATGCCGAACTGTCCGACGCCGAAATCGTCGCCAGGCTACGGCCATGGCAACCGTTGCTGGCCACAATGATGCGCGACGCACCACCGCGATGCTGCTGACCCCATTTGCGCGCCAGTTTGATCGCCGCCTCACAGGCTTCGCTGCCGGTATTGAGCAGGTAAGCCTGATCACTGCCAGTGCTGGCACACAGTTGCTCGGCGAGGCCGAGCATGCCGCGGTTATGCAGGCCGAATCCCGGATTGATCAGCGATTGCGCCTGGGCGGTGATTGCGTTGACCAGTACCGAAGGACTGTGACCAAGGCTGTTGGCCCCGCCTCCCTGGGAAAAATCCAGATAGGCACGGTCATCGCTGTCCCACAACCATGAACCCTGACCACGCACAAACACCTGTTTCGGCCGCTCGACACTGGGCATCAAGTACTCGCTGGAAAGGTTACTGCCTTGGGTTGGCAGGGAGGCGTCCATGACCAGATCATCAAGGCTGGGAGGACTGCGACGCAGACTGAACAGATTCAACTGAAAAAACCTCTTTTGAGGTTTTTTGCCTTACCTATGTAAACACCATCGAAGCAAACGGTATTCATCGCGCTCTGTGGCCCTGTAAGCCCTGTGAATGCGGTTAGACTAGGCTCAGACGAGGCATTCAGCCATTTCGATTTCCCAGCATTTTCGATAAGCACTACTTATGGATTTCAAGCAACTGCGTTATTTCGTCGCGGTCTATGAAGAAGGCCACGTGGGCCGTGCCGCTGAGCGCCTGTCCATCTCCCAGCCGGCGCTGTCCCAGCAGATCCGCCACCTCGAACAAAACCTCGATGTGAGCCTGTTCGAACGCAGTAGCAAACGCCTGTTGCCGACCCTCGCAGCGCACACGCTGTACAACCACGCCCTGCCTTTGCTCGATGGCCTGCAACGGGCACGGGAAGCGCTCGGCAACTTCAAGGGTCAGGCGCTGCGCACCCTGGCCATCGGTGTATTGCAGACCGTGCATACCAGCCTCGTTCCGCAAATGCTCGAGCGGGTGCGCAAGGCGCAGCCGCATCTGGTGGTGCAGATCTATGAACTGACCGGCCTGGAAATCGAGCGGCGACTGCTCAACGGCTCACTGGACATCGGCATCAGCTACCTGCCACCCCGCCAGCCTGGTTTGCATGGCGTGATGCTGTACGAAGATGAACTGACCCTGGTCATCCCGGCGGAGCATCCGCTGCGTGAATTCAAGAAAGTGTCCATGAGCCAGGCCGCCGAGCTGCCGATGTTGTTGCTGGGCGAGGAATTTCAAATAAGGCAGATCTGGCAGGCACAACTGGCAAGCCTCGGACGACGCCCGCAGGTGCAAGCCGAACTGAACAACATGGCCGGGATCCTCGACAGCCTGCCGCACACGCGCCTTGCGACGGTGCTGCCCGGACGCTCGCAAAAGACTCATGGCAACCACGAGTTGCTATGGAAGCCCCTGAGCGAACCACGAGTGCCGCTGAAAGTCGGTTTGGTGTGTCGGGATGTGCAACGACAGCAGGCCTCGCTGGCATTGCTGCGGACATTGCTGGAAGAAGTGATAAACGGCCCGGATGAACGTTTGAATAGCGCGCAAGCTCTGGAAGGGACGAGCTGAAAACTTTTCTTCAGACAAAAGAAAACCCCGCCGAAGCGGGGCTTTGCAGACTGTTTCCCTGACATCCATTTCACTCCGCCGTCCTGGCAGAATCCTACGTGTCCCTGTTGTTGCTTTGCGCTTCCTGCGCTACGTCCATGTGAAGTAGATTAGCTCTGGATCCAATTTGCATCTATGGGAGAAGAGCAGCACGTTGCGTAAGAGAATGCTTACAAAATACTACTGCCTCAAAATTGTCCTGCATCCAGCAGGAACAACGATTCACTACCGGCCTTCACCGACGCGCTCAACGAGTGAATGCGCGGCAACAGACGGGCGAAATAGAACCGCGCAGTGCCCAGTTTGCTGGCGTAGAAATCGTCTTGCGCTTCCTTGCCAAAAGCCGCTTTGGCCATCAGGGCCCACATGTAGGCGTACGCCACATAACCGAACACCTGCAGATACTCGACCGACGCTGCGCCGATTTCGTTCGGATTGTTTTTTACCCGATCCAGCAACCACGCGGTCAATTCATCGAGAGTGGTAACAGCATCGTTCAGCGGCTTGGTGAACTCGGCGAGGTCCGCGCTGGCGGTCGCCGTGAAGTGACGAATCTCGTCGGCGAACAGGTTGTAGAACGCCCCGCCGCTACCCACGATTTTGCGCCCGACCAGGTCCAGCGCCTGGATGCCGTTGGTGCCTTCGTAGATCTGGGTGATGCGCACGTCGCGTACCAGTTGCTCCTGGCCCCATTCACGAATGTAACCGTGGCCGCCGAAGACCTGTTGGCCGTGAACGGTGGTTTCCAGGCCCAGGTCGGTCAGGAACGCCTTGGCCACCGGGGTCAGCAACGCCACCAGGTCTTCCGCACGCTTGCGGGTGGCTGCGTCTTCGCTGAACTTGGCGGTGTCCAGTTGCATCGCCACGTAGGTGGAAAACGCTCGGCCACCTTCGTTCGAGGCTTTCATGGTCAGCAGCATGCGACGCACGTCCGGGTGGACGATAATCGGGTCAGCCACTTTGTCCTTGTTCTGCGCGCCAGTCGGCGAACGGCTTTGCAGACGGTCACGGGCGTATTCCACGGCGTTCTGGTACGAGCGCTCGCCAGTGGCCAGGCCCTGAATACCGACGCCCAGTCGCTCGTAGTTCATCATGGTGAACATGGCCGCCAGGCCTTTGTTCGGCTCGCCGACCAGGTAACCCACGGCCTCATCGAAGTTCATCACGCAGGTCGCGGACGCCTGGATGCCCATCTTGTGTTCGATCGAACCACAGCTCAAAGTGTTGCGCGCACCCAGGCTGCCATCGGCATTGACCATGAACTTGGGCACCAGGAACAGCGAAATGCCTTTCGGACCCGCCGGTGCATCCGGCAGCTTGGCCAACACCAGATGGATGATGTTTTCGGTCAGGTCGTGTTCGCCACCGGTGATGAAGATCTTGGTGCCGCTGACCTTGTAGGAACCGTCGGCCTGAGGCTCGGCCTTGGTGCGAATGATCCCAAGGTCTGTACCGGCGTGCGGCTCGGTCAGGCACATGGAACCGGCCCAGATGCCGGCGTACATGTTCGGCAGGTACGCCGCTTTCAGCTCTTCGCTGGCGTGCGCGTTGATCGACAGGCAAGCGCCGGCGGTCAGCATCGGATACAGACCGAACGACAGGCTGGCGGAGTTGACCATTTCTTCGACCTGGGCCGAAACGGCTTTGGGCATGCCCATGCCGCCGTAGGCAGGATCACCGCCGACACCGACCCAACCGCCTTCAGCGTAGGTCTGATAGGCCTGTGGGAAACCGGCCGGCGTGGTGACGGCACCGTCCGCCCAATGGCAACCTTCCTCGTCCGCTGCACGGCTCAGCGGTGCGATGCTTTTGCCGGTGACTTTGCCGGCTTCTTCCAGGATGGCTTCGACCGTTTCTGCATCGACGGTTTCAGCCAGTGCAGGCAGCTCGGCCCAGAGTTTGGCGACCTCGAAAACTTCATTGAGGACGAAGCGCATATCGCGCAGGGGCGCTTTGTAGTCAGCCATGGCAAACCTCGCAAGATCTATACAGGTGATTCACAGAAAGAGTGTTTTCGTTGGGCCGGAGTGTACCCCAACAACTTTTGTGACACATAGGGTCAGCGCATGACCGTTTTGTAATTTTTAGTCATTGCGATATGGAGAGGCGAAACATAAGAACTGTAGGAGCGAGCCCGCTCGCGAAAAACCCCAGGGCGCCACTGGGCATCTGGTTTTACGCGTTATCGTTCACGACCATCGCGAGCAAGCTCGCTCCTACAGGGTAGGTGTCAGAGCGCAAACAACTCCGCCGGCAGTTGCATCAGGCAATCGCTCCCCGCTTCGATGGCCGCCCGATGAGCGGCGGTGCGTGGCAACAGGCGCTTGAAGTAAAACTCGTTGGTTGCCAGTTTGCCCCGGCAGAAATCGCCATCGCCATTGCCAGTATCGAGTTGCGCCTGAGCCACGAGCGCCATGCGCAACCACAGGTAGCCGAGGATGATGTAACCGCTGTACATCAGGTAATCCACCGACGCGGCACCGACTTCGTCCGGGTTTTTCATCGCCGCCATGCCGACCTTGGTGGTCAGCTCACCCCACTGCTGATTCAGTTGATTGAGCTGCGCCACATACCCGGCCAATTGTGGATGTTCGGCGTTCGCCGCGCAGAGCTTGTGGACGATTTTGGTGAAGCCGCGCAGCAGCTTGCCCTGACTGCCGAGTACCTTGCGCCCGAGCAAGTCCAGCGCCTGAATGCCGTTGGTGCCTTCGTAGATCGGCGCAATGCGGCAGTCGCGCACCAGTTGCTCCATACCCCATTCGCGAATGAACCCGTGGCCGCCAAACACCTGCATGCCATGGTTGGTCACTTCCAGGCCGGTGTCGGTCATGAAGGCTTTGCAGATCGGCGTGAGGAACGCCAGCAAGTCTTCGGCTTCCCGACGCGCAGTTTCATCCGGACTCAGGTGTGCAACATCGAGCAACTGCGCGGTGAAGTAAGTCAGCGCGCGATTGCCTTCGTTAAAGGCTTTCATGGTCAGCAACATCCGCCGCACATCGGGGTGAACGATGATCGGGTCGGCGGCTTTCTCCGGCGCTTTCGGGCCAGTCAGCGCACGCATCTGCAAACGGTCGTTGGCGTACTTGATTGCGCCCTGAAAGCTCGCCTCGCCCAGACACAGCCCTTGCATGCCGGTGCCCAGCCGTGCGTGGTTCATCATGGTGAACATGCAGTTCAGGCCCTTGTTCGGCTCGCCGATCAAGAAGCCCTTGGCCTCGTCGAAGTTCAGCACGCAGGTGGCCGAGGCCTTGATGCCCATTTTGTGTTCGATCGAGCCGCAGGACACGCCGTTGCGCTCACCCGCTTCGCCCGTCGCGTCGGGCAGGAACTTGGGCACGATGAACAGCGAAATGCCCTTGGTCCCGGCCGGTGCGTCCGGCAATTTGGCCAGCACCAGATGAATGATGTTGGCGCTCATGTCGTGCTCACCGGCCGAGATGAAGATTTTGCTGCCGGAGATCGCATAGCTGCCATCGGCCGCAGGCACAGCCCGGGTCTTGATGATGCCCAAGTCGGTGCCGCAATGAGCCTCGGTCAGGCACATGGTGCCCGTCCATTGGCCAGCGGTGAGCTTCTTCAAATAGGTCTGCTTTTGCTCCTCGGTGCCATGGGCGTGGATCGCCGACATCGCACCGTGGGTCAAGCCGGGGTACATGCCCCACGAGGTGTTGCTGGAGCCCACCATTTCGCTGATCACCAGGCCCAGAGAGATCGGCAACCCTTGACCGCCGTAAACCGGATCCGCCGCCAGGCCATGCCAGCCGCCCTCGACATATTGGGCAAATGCCTGCTTGAAGCCCGCCGGCGTGGTGACCACGCCATTGTCGAAATGGCAGCCTTCTTCATCGCCGCTTCGGTTGAGCGGCGACAGCACGTTTTCGCAGAACTTCGCGCCTTCTTCGAGGATCGCATTGACCATGTCCGGGCTGGCATCGGTGGCCCCCAGCGCGGCGTAGTTACTGTGAAAGTCGAAGACGTGGTCGATCAGAAAGCGCATGTCGCGCAAGGGAGCTTTGTACTCGGGCATGGTCATTCTCCGTCGGCAGATTTCTCCAACCTACTGCTGCCGACCACGCCTCACAATCACTTTCCGCTCGCTGAATGCGCCATCATCACTCAACCGTAGCGGCGTCCCTGCGCACGGCACCACGGCGGTTCTGCCCGAATGCCATCACACAGTTGCGCCCGGCGCCCTTGGCGCTATAAAGCGCCTGGTCAGCGGACTTGAGCACCTCTTCGGGGGCGCGCTGTTCGATCCGTTCGGCAACGCCGATACTGACCGTCACCGATACACTCGACGCACTGGAACCGGCACGCCGCTGGCGCCCCTGATTGTCATCCTGCGGGCGGTTTTCCTGATTACGCAGCTGAATGTTGTAAGTGGCGATGGACTCGCGGATGACTTCCAGGTGCGGCATGCACTCTTCGAGGGTCTTGCCTGCAAACACCAGGGCAAATTCCTCGCCGCCATAGCGATACGCCTTACCACCACCGCCGATTTTCGACAGCTTGCTCGCCACCAGCCGCAGCACCTGGTCGCCAACGTCATGGCCGTGGGTGTCGTTGAATTTCTTGAAGTGGTCGACGTCGCTCATGGCCAACACGTAGTTGCGCCCCAGCCGTTGCATGCGTTCATTCAGCGCACGACGGCCCGGCAGCCCGGTCAGTTCGTCACGGAAGGCCATTTGGTAGGCTTCGTGGGCAACGGCGGCGGCGATCATCAGCATCACCTGGCTGCACATGATGTTCAGCGTGAACGGCAGGATGAAGGTTTTCGGCAACATCCAGAACAACCCGAGCAACCCCACCAATTGCGCGGCATGCAGCGGCCGCGGATTGCGCCAGTATTGCCAGGCCAGCAGCACAAACGCGGCAATGAACACCGGATAGGACAACTGGATCAGGCTCATCCAGGCGCCATGCAAGGCGGGCCAGCGAATCTCCGACAACCAGATCAGCAGCGCATGTGGATAACTTTGCTCAAGCCCCAGCGCCACGCTGCCGACCGCCAGCAATACTGCGAAACGCGCCACCATGTCCTGGAACAGATGGGTGCGTTCCTGCCACGCCGCGAACACGCCAAACAGCAGCGGCAGCAGCAGGCAACACAAGTGAAAGACCACGGCGGCATCGTCACGCACCTTGCCGTTGTCGCGGTAATAGTCGGTCTGGGTGTCGAGCAGGAAGTAGGCGATGTACACCGTGACCATCAGAAACAGTTCACGCTGGCGTCGGTACACCGCGCAATAGGCGCCACCGAGTAACAACACCAGGGTGGGCAGCACGTTGAACAACGACGTGAAAAAGACGTTCAGATCCTTAATGTACGCAGCCGCAAGCCCCGCCAGCAACAGCAGTAATGACGGCAGGAAATGACTGAAACGTACAGCGGAAGAACGCAGCAAGGGTAAAGCTCCGGCCCGTCAGTTCAAAAGATGGCATTGTGCCCACCACTTTAACGGCAGCCCCCCCGATTTGCTGAGTGAAATACTGAGGTATTTGTAAAAGGTCGTCACTGGCGTCCATCAGACGCCAGTGACGCAAGGGCAAATACGGTTACAGGTCGTTGTTGAACGGTTGCAGCGGCCCTTCCAGACGTGTGCGACCTTCGGCACCGACCGGATTGAGCTGGATTTCGGCGTCCTTCGCCTGCCGGCTAGTAATCTTCGGACTGGCCGGTTTTTGCCCGACGGAGTTTTCATCACCCTTTTCGCCCTGTGGCAGCACCAGCGACGGATGGTCAAACGGTGCCCGTTCCCACGCGACCCGAGGATCGGTCAGCCCGACTTCCATGAACTTGACCAATGCATCCACTTCATCCGGGGTCAGGTTCAGCCGGGTCATGTCCGGATCAAGATTGGAGCCGTTGTGCTGATTGACTGCCGGGTGTTCGAATCCGCTGGTGTTACTGGCATCTTCGCCACGCCGATCGCCGCCGCGGTTGTAGAACTCCATGACCTGTTGCAGCGTTGCGCGACTGCCGTTGTGGAAGTACGGCCCGGTCAACGCGATGTTGCGCAAGGTCGGCGTCTTGAAGGCGCCATCGACCGCGTCGCGGAAACCGACATTGGGCTTGAGCGTCGCATCACAAGGAACCGCCGGGCTCAAAGGCGCTTCGAAGGTGCACACATCGACTTCCAGCGGATCAGGGACCCGGCCGCCCTGGAGTACGGTGTTGTACTCACGAGTGAAGGACAGCGGATTGCCCCAGGCATCCGAGCCACCGAGCGCCAGGTCCTCCGACGTCGGACGCACCCCGGTGTTGTAGAAGCCGTTGTCATACAGCGTGGTCAGGTTGTCGGCCATGACCATGCGTTCGATCCGTTCCCGAGGATGGAACAGCAACCGGCTGCCGGCGTTGGTCAACTCCGCGCCGCCGTGGCAACTGATGCACTTGCCCTTGCCCAGGAACAGGTTCATGCCCTGGACCTGCTGGTCGTTCATGGCCGTATGATCGCCCTGCAAATAGGCATCCAGCGGCGCCTGGTCCGAGATCAGCGTGGACTCGTACATCTGAATCGCCAGCCCGAAGAACAACGGGAAGTTTGCTTCCATCTGGGTGTATGGCGCGCCGCCCAGCGAGACCTCCTGCGTGGCATTCCACAGACGCGGCTGGAACGCGTTCTTGATCAGTTCACGGTAAGTCGGCCGATGGCCGCCGGATACCGGCCCGAGTACCGAATCGGTGGACGAGATTCGTTGCTGCTTGAGCATCAAGGTGTCGAGCATGCGCCGCCCAATGTCGGCGAAGGTACGCCCGCCGCAGGACATTTCCACGGGGCTGCCGGGCGGCCCTACTGCTTGCGAGGCGGCGGAAGCATCGTTCAGTGCCAGCCTGACTTTGGTCGCCACGCCACTGCGATCGCTGGTCACGAAAATCCCGGCGTCAGGGTCGCGATTGCCGAACGGCGAGAAGCCATTGAACACGTTATTGGCCCGGCCATCCCAGAAGTTGCGCACGTTGAACGCGGCGTTGATCACCGTCGGTGCATTACGCCCGGTGCTACGGCGCACGTTGATACCGCCCACCTGGAAAATACCGTCTGGTTGCTGAATGCACTTGTCGAACCGCGACTGATTGGGCTTGACGAAGTTGGCGTCGAACACGCCTTGGGAGCCGATCACATCGTCGCTTGAATAGACAATCGCCGAGTTGCGATCCAGCGGATCGGCCAGCACGTGGGTCGGGAAGTCGCTTTTCTTCAACAGGTAGTTCGGACCGCCCTTGCCACCGGACCTGGTGGTGTAGGTCGGCACGTCGCCCGGGATGTCGGAGGCGGTGAATGGCTTGTTGAAGATCGACGAGACGTTCGCGTTGGTGTTCGCCTGGCCAGGGTTGATCTGGTTGGTGGTGCGGTGATCGGCACCCGCGTGGAAGTGGCAGGACGCGCAAGCGGTGGAACCGTCACTGCCGACCTCCATATCCCAGAACAGTGCCTTGCCCAGGAGCACTGCCGCCGAGCGATTGAGTACGTAGTCGGTCATCAGGTCGACTTTGCGCCCGCCTTCGGTTCCCGAAGGGTCGGGTGGCGTCAGGCCGTGCAGCGACTGCAGGCTGGGCACGTCCGGCACGGCCGGAACGACCCCGACCGGGTCTACGGCCCAAACGTTCATGACGGGCAGGCCAATGGCGAACAGTGTCATCACCATCGCACGGGGCAAACAGGTAGTTCGGAAGATGCTCAAATAATTAAACATGATGACGTTCCCGATTCAGTACGGAGTAGTCAGGCTCCGCGGTTGCCCTGTTGCGAGATGAGCTCATCGCCATGAATCTTGCTGCTCGCTCGAGTAACCACATCAACTTGAAGTTGCATGGACAATGCGAGACCTGACTGGCAAAGCACTCTCGTGGCCCAGGCCTTTTTAAAAAATGATATTTCGCGCTACTGGGTAGCGCTTGATGCAACTCTAGCCGCAACAAAACATTACAACATGAAAATTTCAATATTTTTCTAATTTAAGCCAAATCAAGAATTCCTACTAATAACAGCAACTGCGCACTATTCCTCAGCTCTGGTTAAACTTCACCCATTATTGGGTGTCATTCCCCAAACAGCCCGCACCAAGCGATCACCAACGACCTCTAAACGCCAGAACTTAAAGGATATAACGCCACCAGACTGCGCTTCCTTGAAGCTGGCAGAGTATTTGCTATTCCAAACACCGCGGTGTAATTGGCACTTTAAAAAACTCCTGAAAATCCGCATCGCCAGCCACCAGCCAATAGAAACATCCATCAGACATATAAAACCCATTCGTGCGCAAGTTGCACTGCGCTAGCTATTGTCTTTTTTATTTATACCCCCCATACAAGATTATTTTCTCGACACCCTCTTCACCCCCCTCTTGCACACCTACGACCTTAGTAGTACTTAACAGACAACACTTCTCAACTACTACTAATGGAGACATACTTACCTAAAGTTTTCACAAAACTCCAGACTTGGGTATATATCCCCACCCACTTTGGCGTTAACCACATAACATATAACTATGTGTATATCACCAACTTCAGCGCAGCCCGCATTTTTGCTGGCAAACAAGCGATTGGGCCAATCAGGCACGACTACTGCTATGTCCCCCTCAGGCTCAAGGAAATGTCTCTCGCGCTTGCGTCCCTAACCGGCCAACGCAACGCAGGTGAAAGCATCCGAACGGCAAGCGTCGACCGTACACAGACACTTATCCCGCAGGATCGAGCCCCAATTCGACACTCACGGCTTTGCGTTTTTCTTGCGCAGGATTCAGCGCATCAGCAGATCCGCGATCTCGATCGGCCGGCAATTGGTCCTGCAAGATTCTGGAGTGAGCCATGAGCTTATCTTTGTACGAAAAAACGCTCGCCATACCGCTGCTGCCTCACAAGCGATTCAACGGCATCTTCAGTCGCCATGCTCTGCTCGCCAGTGCCGTCGCTATCGCACTGGCCATTGGTGGTGGTGGAGATGCATTTGCCAAAAACGGAGCTGGCGGTGGCGGTGGCGGCGGAGGTGGTGGCGGGACTGCCAAGCCCCCGGGTCTGCCCTCGCCGTTCACGACACCCACACTGCCCGATCCGATTTTTACAAACCCGAATGCGATTCATGGGTTTGACGTTACGGGCTTTATCCAAAACATGACCCTGGACACCACCAATGCGAATTGCCCCAATACCAGCGACCCGGGCCGCTTTGGGGGGACCGTCCAGTTGAACGGCGTCACGATTGTTGTCCCTTGCAACACCGTCATGCAGATGCCGGCCAACACCCTGACCTGGGCCGACTTCGTCAGGGGTGGAACCCTGGCACTCGGAAAATCACCGGCGGCCTATCCCTCGTTCGAGATCCATGTGGTAGGCAATACCGTCTCCGACAAGCAAATCGCCGGGCTGATCTTTGTCTCCCAGCAATCAGTCAATGCGGGCAGCGGTGTCATCACCCGGATCGACTACACCAACGGCAACCTCGAAGTTGACAGCGGGAACCCGACGCAACCCACGATCATTCAGATCAACGATCCGAATGGCCGCTTTGGCCGCGCCCAAAGCCCCGACCCACGCTTCTCCGTCGACGATGCCAATCCGACCATCCATGCCGCTACCGGCTACCCGATGTGCGTGCCACGCACGATCTCCGGAGACGACGCACTCTGCCCGCAGAAAAACCGGCCAAAAGTGGTCACCCTGACCACGACCAACAACTGCCGCAACTTCAGCCAGGCCGGCGTCACGCCTCCGGCCAGCGGGGAACTCTCGGGTCCAGCGGTGGGGCAGGTCTATTGCAGCCAGTACGTCATGAAGAGATTCAGCGATGCTACACGCACGGCGACGGACCCCGACCCGACACAACAGGCGCCCTTCGAAGTCGGCGACTTCATCAGTTGGTCCGGCACCCTGTTCAAGTCCGCAACAACCGGGGCCCCGGACTTCATCTCTGCACACACGATCGAGGCGAATGTCGGGATCTACACTCAGCCTGGTTCGCAGCCCAGCTACCTGGCTATCGGGGAATTTGGCATCGGTACGGCCGACCCGGCCGCAACGGCCATCAGCGGAGTAGCCCAGGAGACGCAGGACCGGATTTTCCTTGAAGCCTCGACCACCGACATCAAGACCCCGGTCGACATCTATCTGATTGATGTCAATCCATCGACGGGCGTGCAAACCAATCGCTGGATTACACCCTATGAGATGACAGGTGAGTGCAATCCTGCACTGGGCCTTGCGGCCAGTTGCCTGGGAGCCTCGGGTGGTATCACCACACAAAACACTGGTCCTCAGCCACAACGCGCCAGACTACGCGCGACCAAAGCGCCCACTGGGCTACTTAGCCAGCCGACACGTACCTTGCGCGTCGTTGCGCGGTCACTTTGCGTTCCACAGCAAAGCTTGTCCCAGGCCGGCGTGGACGGTTGCATCCAGAATGCGGGCAGGCTGACCGTCGCCAATGGACTGATTGCCGGACAGTATGTGGCGCCAGTGTTCGAGTTCATCTTTCCGGAAGGCGTCAAGCCTGGCGATCCCGTTGTCCCGAACGACTTCTGGCACCTGCCGTTCATACGTAATGGCGAAGGCGTGACCACTCCGACTGGCGTCGGACCTCTGGACCCGACGCCATGGTGAGCAAGGCCTGACAACAGCGCAAAAAAAACCGCCGCTCCCGGAGGAAGCGGCGGGTTTTT
>NZ_AKJL01000179.1 GCF_000282355.1 Pseudomonas sp. GM49 | reverse complement strand
TGGCGGCCATCCGGTCCCGGCTGCCGTTGCGCTGGAATGCCTGAACATCTACGAGGAACGCCAACTTCCGACACACGCCCGGCAGGTCGGCGCGCGTCTGGGGGCCGGCTTGCGCAAATTGTCCGACCATCCGCTGGTGGGCGAAGTACGCGGTGCCGGCCTGATGTGGGGTGTCGAGGTGGTGGCCGACAAAGCCACTAAAGCCGCTTTCCCAAAAGAGTGGAAAGTCGGCCTGAGCGTGTCTCAGCAAACCGAAGCCAACGGCGTGACTGCCCGTTCGCTGAACGACAGTGTGGTGTTCGCGCCACCATTGATCATCACCGACGCGGAAGTCGATCTGGTTCTCGAGGCCTTTACCAAAGGGCTGGATGCCAGTTTGGCGCTACTGCGCGAGCAATCGCGCTTCAACGGTTGAGCTCAGGTATGCACTCACGAACAATGAGAGGCTAATTCCTTTCCCTAGATAGCCCTTCGGTGCCTTATGAAAAAAGCTACAAAAGCAGTCGTTGGAGAACCCGAAATCGCCATGGATATGCGCGACCTGTTCTCTGTCCAGCTTCAACGCCTGGCCGGCCTGTCGAGTCGTATCGCTGCGATGACCATTCCCCAGCATTTCGCCATTACCGTACTTGAATGGCGAACCCTGGCGATTCTCGATTACCTCAATCAGGCGCCTCTGGTTCAAGTAGCCAAACATGCCAGCGTTCTGAAAAGCCAGATGAGCAGAATCGTTACCAACCTGACCAAGCGCGAGTTGATCGAACGTCAGCCCAACCCTGAGGACGGGCGCAGCGCATTGCTCTGCCTCACGGCAGAAGGCAGGGCGATGGTCCATCGGATCCTCGATGACTCCCAGGAGCGGAACGAACGCATGCTTTGCGGGTTATCGGCCAACGAGCTCAAGCAACTGCGCGAACTGATGCAGCGCGTCTATACCAACAGCCTCGAGTACTACGGCGAACTCAAGAAAAACAATCCGTACAGCCTGAGTCCGGAGAATGACGATGAGGATTGAAGCATGTCGCTCGACACCCGCCTGACCCGCTTGCTGGGCATCCGCTACCCGATCATCCAGGCAGGCATGAGCTGGGCATCCAGCTGCGCCGCGCTCCCCGCCGCCGTCTCCAATGCCGGTGGTTTGGGAGTGATCGCCGCAGGACCGATGCGCCTGGCCGATCTCGCCACAACGCTGCGCCAGGTGCGCGAACTGACCGACAAACCCTATGCGGTGAACATTCCCCTGTACCGCAAGGGCGCCGATGAAGTCCTGGACTTGCTGGTGGCCGAACAAGTACCGGTCATCATTGCCAGCCAGGGCTCGCCCAAGGCTCACTTGAAACGCTTCAAGGATTACGGTGCGACTTGGCTCCACGTTGTCGCCTTTGTCGAGCACGCACGCAAGGCAGCCGCCGCGGGGGTCGATGGACTGGTAGTGGTCGGCAGCGAAGCAGGCGGTCACCCGCCGGCCAATGAAGTGAGCACGCTGGTCAACGTGCGACGCGTGTTGCAGGAAGTCGACTGCCCGCTCGTGGCAGGCGGTGGAATCGCCGATGGCTATGGCATTGCTGCGCTGCTCGCCCTGGGAGCTGACGCCGTGCAATTAGGCACACGCTTCATGCTGTCCGAGGAAGCGTTCCTGCATCCTGCCTATAAGCAAAAAGTACTCGACGCCGACATTGGCGACACCGTCCTGGTCGGACGTGGAGCGTTGCCGGTGCGCAGCGTGCGCAACGCTTTTACCGAACGCGTTGAACAGGCCGAGCGCGACGGCATGCCACAGGCTGCCCCCGACGCCTACGCCTCACTGCTGGCTTCGGCCAGCTTGAAACAAGCTTCATTCGACGGCGATGTCAGCAACGGCAAAGTGGAGGCAGGGCAAAGTGCCGGTCTGATCCATCAACTGCTGCCCGCCGCCGCAATCATGCAATCACTCATCGAAGAACTCGAACAGGCCCTCGCCCGCCTGCGCGCCATGCAACCCTGACAGGAGCACTTTACATGACCGAACAACAGGTCGTTTTGCGCGAAACCCGGGATGGCGTACAGACGCTGACACTCAATCGCCCGGACAAACTCAATGCATTGAACTTCGCACTCACTGAAGGGCTGGTGCAGGCCCTGAAGGATGCCGATGCCGACCCGTCGGTTCGGGTGGTTATCGTCACCGGTGCCGGTCGCGGCTTCTGCGCGGGAGCCGACACCCGCGAGTTCAAGGTGCTGACCCCAGACAATCAATCGCTGGTAGAACGTCGCGCCGCGCTGACCACAGAGTTGCAAGGACTGGTCAAGCAGATGAGCAAACCCGTGATCGCCGCCGTGAACGGCTACGCGATGGGTGGCGGTAGCGGGCTGGCACTCTCCTGCGATCTCGCGCTGGCTGGCGAAAGCGCACGCTTCGGTTATCCAGAGGTCAAGCACGGGATCGTCGCCGCGATAGTCATGGCAGGGCTGGTCGAGCATGTCGGGCGCAAGGCAGCCTTCGATCTGGTCGCTACTGGTCGTACCCTGGATGCTCATGAGGCTCGGCAGTTGGGCATGATCAACCGAGTCGTGGCCGACGCCGATCTGCTTGGCGAGGCCCAAACGCTGGCGCAGCAGATCGCCGCCCATCCGTTACAGGCGATGCAGGCCACCAAGGGAATTTTCCACCGGGTCACTGAATTGCCCTTCAGCGAAGGCCTGAAGATTGGTCAGCAATTGAATGCCCAAATGCGTGCCTTTCGCCAAACGGAGTCGCCAGCATGAAACCCCTGGAAGGTGTGACGGTTGTGGAGCTGGCTCGAGTTCTGGCATGCCCCTTTGCCGGCATGATTCTCGCTGAGCTTGGCGCCCGCGTGATCAAAGTCGAGCAGCCTGTCGACGGTGACGAAACCCGTGGTTATGAGCCTTTTGTGCCCCAGGCTGACAAGAACGTCGACCTCCTGGACGAGGATGCCCAGGCCGAAGCATTGGGACGCGAACGCAGTGCCTATTTCTATGCCTTCAATCGCAGCAAAGAATCGATCACGGTGAACTTACGCACCGTCGAGGGCCAGGAAATCGTCCGGAAACTGACGCGCGATGCCGACGTTGTACTGGAAAATTTCCCGGTCGGCACCCTGAAACGTTACGGCCTGGACTGGCCGGTGCTCAAGGAGATCAATCCGCGCTTACTCTACGTCTCCTGCACCGGGTTTGGTCAGACCGGCCCCTATGCCAGTCGCAAGGGTTACGACACTGTATTCCAGGCCATGAGCGGCATCATGAGTCTCACCGGAGAGAAAGATGGTGGCCCGGTGAAACCAGGTATCCCTGTCTCGGACCTGAGCTCTGGTTTGTGGATCGCCCTGGGTATCGTTTCCATGCTCCAGGGTAGACAAAAAGAAGGCACGGGAGCCTACCTCGACTTCTCCATGCTCGACGGACAAATCAGTCTGCTGGCCTTGGCCGCTGCCCGCTACTTTGCTTTGGATGAAGTACCCGAGCGCCTGGGCACCGAACATCCTGGCCGCGTGCCTTCAGCCAGCTTCCTTTGTGCTGATGGCGGTTACGTACACATCACCGGCGCCGATCAGCACTGGCATCCGCTCTGCTCCGTCCTCGGCCTGGAATCGCTGGGAGCGGATCCGCGTCTGCAACACAACAGTGGCCGCGTATTGCACCGCGATGAAGTGATGGCGGCCTTGTCGAGCGCCATCGCCCTATTGACCCGAGATCAGCTCTGCGCGGCCTGCGACGCTGCGGGTGTACCCGCCGGGCCGCTGAAAACGCTGGACGAGGTGGTGGTCGACCCGCACTTGCGCGCTCGCGGCGTGTTTGCTGACTTCGAACATCCAGAGAGCGGACGTTTCCCAGCCATTCAGTTGCCGTTTCAGTTCAGCGGTTACGACAACCCCACGGCAAACCGCCCGCCCCTTTTGGGTGAACACACCGACCGGGTGCTGCAAGACCTCGGCTACAACTCGCAAGACATCTACGCCTTGCACCGTTCAGGAGCGGTATAACCATGAATCAGCCTGATCTGTCCTCTGTTGTCAGTCTCACCGTGGAAGAAAACATCGCCACCCTGACCCTGAACCGCCCGCAGGCACGCAACGCCTTGAATACTCAACTGTGCCTTGAGCTCCACCTGGCGGTCCGTGAAGTCAGCAAACGCGACGATATCCATGTTTTGCTGGTGCGCGCCAACGGGCCAGTATTCTGTGCTGGCGCCGATCTCAAGGAGCGCAAGGATATGGATGAAGACCAGATACGCGCTCGACGCATCAAGGCCTTCGCCTTGTATGCCGCACTGGAAGACCTGCCAATACCGGTGATTGCAGCAATCCAGGGCCCAGCAGTGGGTTCCGGCTGCGAAATTGCCAGCGCCTGTGACTTCATCGTCGCCAGTGACCTGGCCAGCTTCCGTTACCCGGAGGCACGTTGGGGCACGGTCGGCGCTACTCAGCGGCTGCCACGCATTGTTGGTAGGAGAATAGCCAAGGAACTGATGTTCACGGGGCGTGAAGTCAGCGCCGTGGAAGCCAAATCCATCGGTTTGGTCAATCAAGTGTTACCTCACGCTGAGTTCGATAGCTATGTCGAGAGACTGGCACGAGAGATCGCCTCGGCGCCGACTCATGCCATCCGTAGTGCCAAACGCACCATCGACAAAGGCGCCGATGACAGCCGTTTTGGTGCTCTGGCCCACGAGATCCTCGCCATCGAGGACAACCTGACTGAAGGCACCTGGCGTGCCGGCATGACATCTTTCGTCTGAGGACCCCCCATGACCGTATCGACTTCCCCGCTGCCCGGTCCCCTGTGGACAGTATTGAATGACATTGCCCGGCAACACCCCGACAACGACGCGTTAATTGCCGAAGACGGCCGCCTGAGTTATCGCCAATTGCTCGAACAGGTGGATAGCACCGCTCGTGCCATGCTCGGCCTTGGCCTGCAAAGGGGCGAGCACATTGGCCTGCTTATGGGCAACTCCGTGCAATGGGCGGTGCTTTGGTACGCGGCTGCTTCACTCGGTCTGGTCTGCGTACCTTTCAACACCCGTTTCCGTAGCGAAGAACTCAGTTATGGCTTGGCCCACGAAGATGTACGGGCGCTGTTCTGCGTCGATACTTTTCTCGACAAGATCGACTTTGTCGCCATGCTCGGGGAGGTCGAGCCAGCCATAAACACCACACTACCCGGGAGCAATCTGCCGCTGTTGCGGCATCTGGTGGTCTTTGGTCAAAGGGTGCCTGCCGCAGCGCTTGGCAACGCCGACTTTCTTGAACTCGGCGCCGATCTCCAGCCTACCGAATTGGCAGTAGCGCGCGCACAAGTGGAGCCCGACGATACGCTGTTGATCCAGTTCACTTCGGGAACCACAGCCTTCCCTAAAGGGGTGATGCTCAGCCACGCGTCGATGCTCGGAATAGCCAAGTGCGTGGCCGTCCGCATGGGCGTGCGATCAGAGGATCGTTATTTCAGTCCAAGACCGTTCTACCATGTGGCAGGTAGCACCATGTCGTTGCTGGTCGCACTGGTTCATGGCGCCACCCTGGTCACTGCCGCGACTTTCGACCCGGCTCAGGCACTGGCTATCATGGAGCGCGAGCAGTGCACACTGACCTCAGGCAATGACACCATGTTTCTGATGATGTTGGCCGAGCCTGGTTTCAACGCTTATCGACTGTCTCTGCGTGGCGGTTGGGCGGCGGCCAGTCCGCAGATCCTTCATGAGGTCGTCGAGAAGATGGGCGCGAAGGACATATGCAATGCGTACGGTCTCTCCGAAGCCTCACCGAACCTGGTCTGCTCTGATTACCGCGAGCCGCTGGAGTTGCGTCTCAACGGCTCCATGACCACCCACGCGGGGCTGGAAATCCAGGTCCGCGACCCTGCCACCGGTCAACCAATGCCGCCCGGCCAACCGGGTGAAATCTGTGCTCGCGGCTGGAGCCTGATGAAGGGTTACTACAAGCTGCCTGAACAAACCGCAGTCACCCTGAGCGAAGGCTGGCTGCAAACAGGGGACCTCGGAACACTCTCCGAAGATGGCCGCCTGCAGTTTATCGGTCGACTCAAGGACATGTTCCGGGTCGGTGGAGAGAATGTCTCGCCGCTGGAAGTCGAGCAGGTACTGCTGAAACACCCCGCTGTAGAGCTGGCACAAGTGGTCGGCGTGCCAGATCCGCGACTGGGAGAGGTCCCCGCCGCCTATGTCACCCTCAAGCAGGGAAACTGCGCCAGCAGCGAAGAGTTGATCGCGTTCTGCAAGGCACGCTGCGCCAACTTCAAGGTGCCGCGCTATCTGTGCATCGTCGAAGAGTTCGAGAGCATCGGCATGACAGGATCAAGCAAAATTCAAAAGGGCCGACTGCGCGAGCATGCAATTACACAATTCAGGCTGAGCTAACCGTGAGAAAGCCTGGTATCGAAATCGGCAGGCTGACGATACCGGGCGACTGGATTTGCGACCTGAGCGGATTTTGCGGGTAGCGCTCACACTTGAAAGCGCGAAGGCCGAAAGTCACTCAGCAACGGCGTAGCGATGTTTGTTATCAGCTCTTGGCTAAAGAGCCGCGCCAACGTGGGCGCCAGCGTTAATCCTGGATGTGCACTCATGATATATAACCCGCCGTACTGACTCATAGGCCCCACTATAGGAAGGCGATCGTCGGGTATCGGTCGCCACCCTACAGCCACGGATCGTAGTTCTATTGACTCCGCACCGTTCAATTCGGCACGAATTGCTTTGAGGGCCCTGAGCCCGATGGCAACGGGTCCATTTTCTTGCGTATCGTCTATATAGTCTTCAGCTGCAATTAATGTGCGAGCGCCTGCTTGACGAGCTTCCATTTCAGAACTTGAAACAATGCCGTTTAAAAGATCATTAGATACATCAAACTTAATAATAATCGCTGGGGATGACCGAATGGGCAGATGCATGCCTTGGCGAGATAAAAGATCAAGCGTTCCCAAGCCAGCAGTCAGTACCGTTTTACTGCCATGAATATTTCCCGCCTGCGTACTGACGCCTACAACCAGCCCATTCTCAACGAGTAGTTCGTTTGCTGCGCAATTGGAAATAATGTTTGCGCCAAAACCTTTAGCAGCCTGAATCAGGCATTCAATGGCTTCGACCGGCGAGGTGACACCCGCCGCACCCATATAGCGAGCTCGAATGGGCGGATGAGCAAGATTTGGTTCAAGCGCCCTTATTTCATCCTGCGAAATCGTGAGGGGTTGGAGGGGAGAAAGATTCAGACCAACTTCGCAGAGGTCTTGCTTTTCTTGACAGGCGCCATAGGTAAGTTCTCCACACCAACGCAAAGGGAATGACGGCAACTCTGTATGGAGGCGATTGTAATCATCAATCACCCTTTGCGCTAAATGCTGGACGGGTTCAGTCAATGCACTGGCATTAATCCATCCGAATGCGTGGCCGCTTGCGCCGCTGGCTGGCCGGGATTCTTCAATGAGGATCACTCGTTGCCCTGCTTGGGCAGAGTAATAGGCTAAGGAAGCACCATGAATTCCGGCGCCCACGATAACAAGATCATAACTGTAGCTCTGGTTCATTAACGGTAACCCCCTTAACTGTCAGGTAAGTCCTGAACGAATTCCCAGTGGCAATGCCGGCATCCCAGGCAAACTCGCCCTGTCTGGTCGACATTGCAAACTTTAGGCTTCCAGCGCCCCTGAAGGTCACAGCATCCTCACGTCAGCCTGCCCCCGACCTGCCGTGGCTCATGACAGGTATTTGCGTTCGTCATCCTTCGCAATGCTTCACAAAGATTATTAGACTGAACACTTAGTCTAATATACGCTAATGCCAAATCACCCGTCCATGAGAAAAACCGGGATCCGGTAGACCACGCGTAACGCGCATCCCGGTGTTACCGGCCTTGGAATATCGGTGTTTGGAACGCCTGCCGACGGTGGGCAAACAATTCGGAGCCTATTGGGCTGGAACAGAAAATGACTGGACCTGAAGTAACAAGAGGCACTACCTACCATGACCTTGCAGCCAGGCATGTCTCGGCAAAGCGGATCATTGCGCTGTTCACGCCCTATAAACTGCAAATCGCACGGGTCATCTGCCTGATCCTGGTATGTTCGGCCGTCGGAATGGCCTCCCCTTTCCTGCTGAGGGAGATTATTGACGAGGCATTACCTAATGCAGATATGAGCCTTCTTGCCTATCTCGCGGGAGGACTGATTGGCGTTGCCGCCCTCACTGCCGGGCTCAATACACTCCAGATTGTCATGTCTACGAAGATCGGCCAATCGATCATGCATGACCTGCGCGTAAGGTTGTATTCGCACCTGCAATCGCTCTCGCTCTCCTTCTTTTCAGCGACACGTTCTGGGGAAATCCAATCACGCATAGCCAGCGACATCGGGGGCCTGCAAACGCTCGTCACCAATACGGCCAACGAGTTGGCGCGCAATTTCAGCATCGTGGTGATGACAACCATCGCCATGTTTCTACTCGACTGGCGCCTCGCCCTGTTTTCGATGATTGCGGTGCCTGTTTCTATCATCCTGAGTGACCGCGTCGGCAAGATGCGGGAAGCCATTACGCACGAACAGCAGGTTCGCCTTGGCGATATGTCCGCAGCGGTCCAAGAGTCTCTTTCGATTTCTGGTGTCATCCTGGCCCGTACCATGGGGCGTGGTGCGCATTTGACCCAAGGTTTCACACGCACGTCCAAGGATGTCGCAAGGCTGGAGGTCCGTTCTCACACCGCAGGAGAATGGCAGTGGCAATTGATTTTGCTGATGTTGTCGATGTTCCCGGCACTCACCCTTCTGCTGGGCGGCTTGTTGATGAACGCCGGCGTTCCGGCCACTATCGGAACGCTGGTGGCGATGATTGCCTTGCAGGAGCAATTACTTTGGCCGCTGGAAGGGTTGCTGGAGATCGGAAGAGAGTTGCGCACCACCCGAGCCTTGTTCACCCGGGTTTTCGAGTACCTCGACAAGCCCGTAGAGATCACCGAAAAGCCTGATGCCGTCACTTTAGATCGGCTGCAAATGCAAGGCGCGGTTCGGCTGGAGAATGTTGGATTCTCTTATCCCGGCAGCCAGGAACCTACACTGTCGGATGTATCAATCGACATTCCTGCCGGGTCCAGTGTCGCCATCGTGGGTGCCACAGGGTCAGGTAAGACCACGTTGGGTTATCTGCTGGCTCGTCTGTACGATGTCAATGCCGGTGAAATCCGTTATGACAACGTGGATGTCCGTACACTCAGTTTTGAAACCGTTACCGGTCTGCTTGGTGTAGTGACGCAGGAACCTTATCTTCTCTACGCCTCTGTGGCAGAGAACCTGCGCTTTGCGAAGCCAGACGCGACCGACGAAGAGCTGATCGCGGCCGCCAGGATTGCGCAAATCCACGACAGTTTGTCGGCCTTACCCGAAGGGTATGACACGCTGGTTGGAGATCGGGGATACAGGTTTTCTGGAGGAGAAAAACAGCGTCTTGCGCTCGCACGCACGATTTTGCGCAACCCTCCGGTTCTTCTTCTTGATGAAGCGACCAGTGCGTTGGATACACGGACCGAACGCGCCATGGAGGTTGCCCTTGCGGCCCTGTCAAAAGGCCGAACCACAATCACGATTGCACACCGCCTCTCCACCATTCGCCATGCAGATCAAATCGTTGTTCTGCAGCGTGGTCGCGTCGTTGAAAAGGGAACGCATACCGAATTGACGAACCTCAATGGTGTTTATGCTGCGCTTGTAAAGTCGGGGCCTTGAGCCCCGCTTTCTTGCGTCACACACCTGTCGCCGTAATGCCTTCCTCGATCAAAACGGCACCGGTCCCGAGTTTGCTCAAATGATCACCTGGATTGCGCAGCGGGCATTCGTCCATGGAAAGACACCCGCAGCCGATACACCCGTCGAGCTGATCGCGAAGCCGAGTAAGACTGCTAATCCGTTCACTCAGCATATCCCTCCAGACTGTGGAGAGGTGTGTCCAGTCTTTCGCCGTTAACGGACGCCCGGATGGGAGTTCGTCCAGCGCGGCCTTGATGGTCGCCAAAGGAATACCTGCGCGCTGTGCGACCTTGATGACGGCAATCCTGCGAAGTACCTCCCGGGTGTAGCGACGCTGATTGCCCGCACTCCTTTGACCTTGAATGAGGCCTTTCGCCTCATAAAAGTGGACTGTCGCGACAGTGACGCCGCATCGGCGGGCCAGCTCTCCTACCGAAAGTGGCAAGTGCACATCGATCATGGATTCCAAACGCCTCTTGACCTCATCTTTACATGAGGTTTTATAAGGGATGTCGGTTTGCCTTCGCAAGCCTCATTCGCAGCCGCGTGTGTAATCTTGAAATGGAGCCGACATGAACATGCATCACGCCTCATCTGATCAACAATCCGTGCCAGAGGTGGGGGCGCCTCTGGATGGCCATCCTTCAAATGCAGGCTGGACCGCCCTGCTGTCCGGTTCGAATGGCATGCGCTCGCTAGCGCTGGCAGGGGGCGTCGTCCTCCATGCGATCAACGTCTACATTGCGACCACGATTCTACCGTCAGTAGTCAGGGACATCAGTGGCATCGACTATTACGCCTGGAACACCACGCTGTTCGTCGCGGCCTCCATCCTCGGTTCGGCACTATCAGCGAGGTTGCTGATCGGCGCTGGGCCGCGCGGCGCATACATCATCGCCACGGTGGTGTTTGCGAGCGGCTCCCTCATATGTGCGTTTGCCCCGTCAATGCCCGCAATGCTGGCCGGCCGCCTTATTCAGGGGCTGGGCGGCGGTTTTCTATTCGCCCTCTCCTACGCCATGATACGGCTGGTTTTCAATGAAGCCTTGTGGCCGCGTGCGATGGCGTTGGTCTCCGGCATGTGGGGGGTGGCAACGCTGATCGGTCCTGCGGTCGGCGGCATCTTCGCTGAACTCGGTGTATGGCGAGCGGCTTTTTGGTCCCTAATCCCCGTCGCAGCATTGTTCGCCCTGCTGGCTGCGGTCGTATTGCCCAAACGCAACGCTGAAAAATCGGAACGCTCGCCGCTTCCACTCACCCAGCTCGTTTTTCTGACATCGGCAGTTCTCGCCGTTTCCGCTGGTAGCGTCTCGCCAATCTTCTTCTGGAACATCTTGGGCCTTGCCGCCGCCGCCATCCTGACGGCCCTGCTGATAGCGACGGAAAGCCGCGCCCGCCATAGGCTGCTACCAGCAGGGGCATTCAGAATCACATCGGCACTGGGAGCGCTGTATGCAACTATGTCGCTGCTTGCAGTCGCCGTTACCAGTGGCGAGATTTTCGTGCCGCTTTTCCTCCAAGTCCTCCACCATCAATCCCCGCTCTTCGCCGGCTATCTCGCAGCGCTCATGGCTGCTGGATGGACGCTAGGGTCAATTGCAAGTTCTGGAGCGAGCGGCAAAGGCATCAGGCGCTCGATCCTCGCCGGCCCGGTCCTTGGATTGGCCGGCATGGTAGCGCTTGCCATTTTGATTCGAACCGAAAGTGCAGGCAGCTGGCTGATGGTCACGCCGATCTGCCTTGCGCTCGTCGCAATTGGATTGGGCGTAGGGCTGGCTTGGCCGCATCTGCTGACCCGTGTATTTCAGGTCGCGCCGGCTGGCGAACAGGACCTGGCCGCTGCGTCTATTACGACCGTACAGTTATTCGCCACCGCGCTTGGCGCTGCTCTCGCGGGAATGGTGGCAAACCTTGCCGGCCTCACTGATCCCGGAGGTATTGCCGGCATGGCGAGCGCCGCGGGCTGGTTGTTTGGAGTGTTCGCGCTCGCGCCCATCTTTGCCGTTTTTACTGCCCTGCGTGTGATCCGATTTCACTCGAAAGCTGGGGAGGTTCGCCAGGTTTAACGAATGCCCTGGCGCTTACGAAACGTTGGTAATAAAAACGCCGCAAGCGAAAGCGCGTTGCGGCGCATGAAGCGAGAAAGCAGAGTTCGTTGTGAGTCACCCGTGATCAGAACTTAGCGGCCGATCAATTAGTTCATACATTCCAAGTGGATGAGCGGATAAGGCCTTCCTTGCCCGTCGAGTGGCAAACGGCCTGTGCGCCTGAATCCGATTTTTTCATAGAAGCCAACTGCTTGACCGCTCTGTTCATTGACGTCGGTTGTCATTTTTGGATGAAGTGCAAGGCCGTGGCGCACGAGCGCGGAGCCAACACCTGTTCCGCGACAAGCTGGATCGACGAACAGTGCCTCCATGTGTCCGTTGTCGATGAACATGAAAGCCAGCGGGTAATCATTAGCATCCACGGCAAACCAGAGCGGTGCTTGGGGCAGAAAGCCGCACACGATCTCGTCGATGGCAAGGCGATCCTGCAGCGACAGAAAGTCATGCGTAGCGTCAACCGCGCCTCGCCAAATTTCGACTGCACGCTCACCCTCGCCGGGCCGGGAAGATCTAAATGCATTCGATGCTGGTACCAGCGCCCTCCATTCACTTCGACGCTCAGGCAATCACCACAGCAGACAGGTAGAGGCCAACTCCAAAGACGGCATGGTTAATTAAACTGCGCATGCAGTTCGTGGCTGGCGTCGGCGTCTTCGAGGATGCAAATCCTGCCCCCATGGCGGGCTGTATAACAAAGAGCGGGACTGCCACTGTTGCGACTCCCAAAGCGATTGCTGGCAGGAAGGTTGGTTCCTGCAGCCAGGCAACACCTTCAATGCATGCCAGTAACACCGCGAAAGCAATGCCCGTGGCGTAGTGCGCCACCCAACCCAGAGCCACTTCACCTCGGACAGGTGTCGTTTTTCCAATGCTGGCATGAGCGAATTTGCCTTGGCACACATGACCTACCCAGCGCCCGACGAAGGCGAAATTCAGCGTTGGGACGCCAAAAAACTTCATGAGGAACATCCACAAATCCATGACGACGGTAGCGCCAACCCCCAACAGAAAAACGTGTGCAACCACTTCCAGCGATGCCATAGCTACCTCTTTTTCATGGACCAATTAATCTTGCCAATGCATGATAGAAGTTGAAGTCAACTTCAAGTCAATGGGCTGAAAATGGATATCACTGAGGTCGTCAAACGCACGGGAATTCCTGCCCACACATTGCGTTTCTACGAAAAAAAAGGGTTGATCGCGTCAGTCAGCCCGCGCGGGGCTCGCCGCCAGTTTGCGTCGGCTGTAGTTGAGCAGTTGGCTGTTATCGCACTCGGACAGGCTGGAGGTCTCTCGCTGGACGAGATACATGCCATGCTTTCCCCGAGTGGTCAGGCCGTTGTTGATAGAGACGTGCTTCTGGCCAAGGCCGATGAGATTGATGCGACAGTCAAGCAACTGCAGGCAATGAGTCGGGGATTGCGGCATGCGGCTGCATGCCCTGCCCCTAGCCACGCTGAATGCCCGAATTTTCGCCGGTTACTCAAAATCGCGGCGGCTGGGGCCTTTAAGCGGGGCAAGCGTTCGACAGCAGGTCCTTCTGCCGTTCGTCCATCATCACACCAATGAATCCCCCTCCTTTCGATCCCGCTCGGTGACCGAGGTCAATCGCGTCAGTTTTTGGGCGAGATACCTGCGCAAATCGTCCATATAGGTGAACACCACCGGAACGAAAACCAGGCTCAGGACGGTAGACGTGATCAACCCTCCGATCACAGCAACCGCCATGGGCGCCCGAAAGCCACTGTCGGCACCGCTGCTGAGTACAGCGGGCACCATTCCGGCGGCCATGGCGATGGTCGTCATGATGATCGGGCGGGCACGCTCTGCTCCCGAACGCAGAAGTGCGTCCCGGCGTGAAACCCCTTCCCGGCGCTTTTCATTGGCAAACTCGACCAGAAGAATAGAGTTCTTCGTGACGATGCCCATCAACATCAAGATACCGATCATCGCGGGAAGGTCGAGTGCTGCGCCATAGAGCAGCAGGCCCGCAATGGCACCACCGATGGACAGAGGAAGCGCGACCAGGATCGTGATGGGCTGCAGAAAATCCTTGAACAGCAGCACGAGGACGGCATACACCATCAGGATGCCAAACCCCATGGCCACGCCAAACTTGTCGAACATCTCGTTCATGTACTCGGCATCACCATATTCAACACGGCGCACGCCGTCAGGAAACGCTTGCAGTACAGGCAAAGTGTTGATGCTGTCGAGGGCATCGCCCAGGGTGGCGCCAGAACTCAGGTCCGCATCTACCGATACCCGGCGAAGACGGTCGAAGCGCTCGATGCGGGCTGGCCCATCTGCGAAGCCGAGAGTGGCGACGGCATGCAGCGGAACGCTATTGCCGTCGTCGGTTGGAATGCTCAGGTTTCGAAGAATATCCAGATCACCGCGTGAGCGCTCATCAAGTGCGACACGAATGGGTATCTGTCGATCCGTCAGGTTGAATCGCGCAGAGCTTGCATCGACTTCACCGAGTGTGGCGATGCGCATGACGTTGCCGATACTGGAGGCAGAGATGCCCGCCAGTGCTGCCTCGTGCAGACGCGGCTGGATCAACAACTCCGGGCGGGCAAGCGGTTCGGTGACCTGAACGTTGGCAATGCCTGCGACGCCTCGCATTTGTCGCTGAAGTTCGTTCGCGGTCTCTGACAACTGTGCGGGATCCGCACTCAGCAGGATGATGGAAACATCACGTCCATCGCTTCCCCCCTGGAATGTGAAGCGTATGTCATCGAACTGATTGAGATCTTGCTGCAACGATTGCTCGAACCCTTTTTGATCCAGTTCGCGGTCACTCGGTGACTTGAGGCGGACCAGAAGCATGCCTTTGGTGACATCATTGGCGCCAGCCGCATCCTGGCCTCCAGCCAGCGTGAACACGGCACTCACTTCCTTGCGCCGGGCGATCCGGTTACCGACTTCTCGCAGCTTCTCGTCGGTCTGAGCGAGTGGTGTGCCCGGTGTCAGCGCGACATTGACCTGCGTAAGGCTCAGGTCGCTGACGGGCAGGAACCCCGTGGGGAGCAAGGGAATCAAGAGAAGCGAACTGATGAGAAACGCGGCCCCGACTCCCAGTGCTGTCCGGCGATGGCGAAGCGACCATTCCAACACGCTCAGGTAGCGTCCCATAAGCTTGCCCGGTTGGGCGTGCGTGCCATGTCCACCTGAACCCACTCCAGGCTTGGGCTGCATCAAATAGGCAGCAAGCAGCGGCGTTGCCAGCCGTGCGACCAGCATGGAGGCCAGCACGGCGACGGAAACCGTGATGCCGAACTGCGTGAAGTACTGTCCGATGTAGCCACCAATGAAACTGACCGGCAGAAACACGGCCACAATGGTCGCGGTGATCGCAACGACAGCGAAGCCGATCGCATCGCAGGCATCAATCGCGGCACGGAACGGACGCTTGCCCATGTCCAGATGGCGCTCGATGTTCTCGATTTCGACAATCGCGTCGTCGACCAGAATGCCGATCACCAGGGTCAAGGCCAATAAGGTGATGCTGTTCAGGGTGTAGCCCAGCAATGCCATGGCGGCGAATGTCGGCAGGATCGACAACGGAAGCGCGATGGACGCGACCAGGGTGGCGCGCCAGTTGCGCAGGAAGAAAAACACCACGATGACGGTCAAGCCCGCGCCCTCCAACAATGTCATCATGGACATTGTGTAGCTGGAGCGGGTGTAGTCCACCGAGGAGGCGAACTGTTGGATCTTGAGATCGCCATAGCTGCGTTGGAGTCCGGCGATGGTGTCTTCGACGCCCTTCGCAACCACAGTATCACTGGAGCCCTTGGCGCGGTAAACGGCAAACCCCACCACTTCCCGATCATTCAACCGGGCAAGTTCCCGACTCTCGCTACTGGCATCGCGGACGGTCGCCAGGTCGGCCAGCGTGGCCCACCGCCCTCCTGAAAGCGCGATCGGACGGGCCGCGAGTTCTTCAACGCTTGCGGCACTCCCTAGCGTGCGGATAGCTTGTTCGCGGCCGTAAAGAATGATGCGTCCGCCAGGCACATCCACGTTGCTCTGCACCAATTGTGTGTTGACCTGTTCGGCACTGATGCCAAGTGCGGCAAGCCGATCAGGTTTGAGTTCAATCCGGATTTCCCGATTCACGCCGCCCATACGCTGCACACGCTGTACGCCGGGCGTCGCGAGCAAGGCTCGGCTGACGGTCTCGTCCACGAACCACGAAAGTTCTATGGTATTGCGCTCAGTGGAATCGACCGCGTAATAGAGGATCGCGCCCCCTTCCACATCCACCCGTGAAACGCGTGGTTCAAGCACCGATTGCGGCAACTCTGTGCGCGCCTCGGTGACGACTTCACGCACATCATTCGTTGCGCGGTCGGGATCAACGCCGAGTTGAAATTCAACCGTGGTCAGCGAGGTGCCGTCGCTCAGCGTTGAACTCATGTGCCGGATACCGGCGAGCCCGGCGATGGCATTTTCCACGCGACGGGTGACAGCGTTTTCCAATTCACTCGACGCGGCTCCCGGCAGAGTGACAGCAACGGTGACGACGGGAAAGTCCACGCGTGGATTCGCGTTGATGGGCAGGCGCAAGAAAGCGCTGGTGCCTACGACAGCCAGCAGGAAGAATAGAACCAGCGTGGGAATGGGCCGTCGAATCGCCCAGGATGAAATCTGGAAGCTCATGGCGTCTCCTGGGTCAGAGGCGCATCAGCGGCGGAGGTAACTACAACATCGCCTTCGCGCACAAAAGCGGATGCATTCGCGACTACGCGCTCACCGGCCTGCAAGCCCGAGGTGATCTCCAGCAAGTCGCCGCTGCGCCGACCGGCTGTCACCATTCGCCGAGCGATGATCCCCTGGTCATTGACATGCATCACGGAAGCCCGACTGGCATCGATGATAGAAAGCGCCCGAGCCGGCAGCGTCACGTCGAGCTTGCGCCGCTCCAGACCCAGCGTCGCCTGGGCATAGGTGCCGGCGCGAAGCAGAGGGGAAGAGCCCAACGCAATGCGTACGCGACCGAGTCGGGATCGAGCATCAACCTTGGGGACCACCAGTCGAATCGTGCCCTCCATGGGAGAAGAAATCCCGGCAATCTGGACGCGAAGCGTTTGTCCTGGCGCGATGTCGATCAGATCGGTTTCCGCCACTTCCCCTTCGAGTTCGATGAGCCCCTCTCGAACAAGCCGGAACATGGGGTCACCACCGCTCAGCGAGCCGGCACGTGCCGCGCGCTCCGCGATGACACCTGCAAAGGGCGCCTGGATGTCAGCCTTGCTCCGCTGGTGGCGAGCGTCGGCAAGTTGCGCGAGCGCTTGGTCAACTTCTGCGCGTGCAGCACGCAGACTGGCCGCTGCTGAGTCCGCCTGGGCGCGACGCTCATCTACCTGCTGCTCACTGACCGTCCCACTTCCCCCCAGCGGCTCGATGCGCTTAAAGCTGGCTTGTGCTTCAACTGTGACAGCTTCCTGTTGGTCGACTGCCGCACGCGCACGAGCCCATGTCGCTTGCGCCTGGCGAACTTGCGCGTCCAGCCCTTGCGTTTCCAGTCGAGCCAGCAACTGTCCAGCCTGGACACTGTCGCCCTCCTCCACCTTCACCTCTGCCACACGCTGTTCCGGCACGGATGAACTGATCGCGATTTCCTCGCGGGCAACCAGTGTTCCATTCACCTGCACAGAATGATCGAGCATCGCCGGGCCAGCAGCGACAGTGCTGACACGCAGTGGGGGCGCTACGGAGGCTACGGGCTCGCTGGAAGGCCAAAGCAACCATGCGCCCAAGCTGACCGGCAGCAGGAAGACACCCGCCCAAAGCTTCAGGTTGCCGGGTCTTGGCACACCAGGAATGGCGGGGGTGGGGTTCATCGGAGTTTTCATTGAGGTAGTCCGAAAAAGCGTGTCGGAACGAAGGAGAACCCTGAGCTTGGCGCGCACCCATGCGGCTCCAGCTTTCACTGGAGAAGGGACGGCGCATAGGCAATGGACTTAGTGAAGCGATCTATTCAAGAAATCGACGGATCATGCGCATCAGCGTTGGCGTATAGGCTTTGAGCTTGAAATCCCGATCCAGCACAGAGCGAGAGACCGCGCCGTCAATAAGAGCGATGAGCCAGGTAGCAGCGATCTTCGGATCCAGGGTCGCGTCAATCTGACCTTGGGTGATCCCCCGCTGGAGCAGCGTTACCAGATCGCCCTTGATCGAAGCCTCGCTGGCAGCGAATAACGTGGCCATTTCAGGGTTGCGCATGGACTCGGCAACGACCTCTACCCCGATCTTGGCGTAGACAGGATCGGCGCATTGCTTCAAGAGACCCTTTGCCAATCGCTCAACAGCCACAATGGCATCGGGTTCATCGGCCAGTTGGGCAAAGCGCCCGCTCATTTCGCGTCGGTCTTCCTCCGCAATGGCCTCAATCACTGCCTGCTTATTGGGGAAATAGTGAAACAGGTTGCCAGGGCTCATGCCCGCAGCAGCACAGATCTCGTTGGTCGAAGTGCCGCGAAAGCCTTTTTCGGCAAAGCACATGACAGCTGCTTCGAGGATCTGGTGCAGCTTGGCCTGGTGTTTCTCAGGATCAACTTTTCTCATTTCTTCTCCATAGAGGCAGGTGCTGAACTGCACCCCCCCTTCATTAGATCGACTACTTAGTCTAGTATTGAGAAAACCCCAGGCACAGTCAAGCAACGATACGAAAGGATCTTTCCATGAACCGACAGGCAACCTCTCATGCCAGGCAAAGGCCGCATTTATTCGCGGCCATGGTCATGGCCACCGCGCTTGCGGGATGCGCAAAGCTTGGCCCGCAATCAGAAAGCGTACAGCCCGTTGCGACCGATTGGGTGAACCGTGGCACCGTGCCCCGCGTACCGAGCGTCGACCCGGCTCAGTGGTGGAGAGCGTTTGATGAACCGGTGCTTGATGCAGTGGTTGCAGAGACGCTTGAACAGAATCTGACGCTGTTGCAGGCCAGCAATCGCTTGCAAGCCGCCCGGGCGCTGGTGCGAACGACCGAGGCTCAACGCTTGCCTCAGGTGGACGCAACCGCTGAAGGCCGTCGCCAGAAGCGCTTGTCCGGCCCCGCCGAAAGTGACTTCGAGCGCACCTTGGAAGATGATCTACAGCCTCCTGCCGGGTCGCGAACCAGCAGTTACTTTCAAGCGGGATTTGATGCGTCCTGGGAGCTTGATCTGTTCGGGCGCCTTGCGGCTACCGAAGAAGCCGCCCGCGCGACAGCAGGTAGCGCGCTGGCCGAGTCGCGAATGGCGCGTGTCTCCGTGGTCGCCGAAGTGGTGCGCAGCTACATTGAATTACGCAGCGCGCAGCGCCGCCTGGCTCTTCAGAGAGAAAATCTCAAAGATCAAAACCGTCTCGTAGCGATGACGCGTGACCGCCGCGCCGCTGGCATCGTGGGCAATCTCGACATTGATCGCAGCCTGACGTCAGCCTCGCAAACAGCGGCGCAACTGCCGTTGCTCGAACAATCCATACAGCAGTCCGCCCAGCGCATCGCCGTGTTGACCGGTAAAGCCACCATCGACTCGTACTTACTGAAGCCGATGCCACAACCCGTGGCCGAACGCTTGGCACTGCGTGTTCTACCTGCCGATCTTGTGCGCGTACGCCCGGAAATCCAGCGTGCAGAACGCTTGATTGCACTAGCCGGCGCGGAGCTGGGTATCGCTGTCGCCGATCTCTACCCGCGCATGACGCTAGTTGGAGACATCACAGCCAATGGCAGCCTGCTCGGCACACCTCTGGCCGAACGCGCGACGAACGCATCCGCAGGGCTATCAATCCACATCCCATTGCTGGACTGGGGTGCACGCCGCGCGGTCGTGAGTGCGCGCGAAGCGGGTTTGACGGAAGCAATCTTTGCGTACCGCCTGGCAGTGCTTGAAGGCATCGAGGATACCGAAAATGCACTCACAGCCATTGATGTCGGGCGCCGCAAAGCCATGGAGGAAGAGATTCGTCTCGCGGCCGCCCAGCGCACGGCCAGCCATGCCGATACGCTTTACCAACGCGGCATCACCGATCTGCTCAATCGTCTCGACGCGGCGACGGCCTTGCGCGACGCTCAACTGAGCACTGTGGACGTTGTCGAGCAGCAGGCACTGGCTGTGGTCGCACTGTACAAGGCTGTCGGCGGAGCGAGTCTGGAGCCAGCTCAATAGGTGTCAGTACTCCGACATCACCACCATCACTTCAGCGTCGACGCCATCCTCGCTTTCAGCCAGATAGACATGACCAATTGAGCTGTTGAAATACGCTGTTTCGCGGCAGCCGATGCTGAGGGATTCACCCGTTTCGAATTGAATTCGCACTCGACCTGAAAGGACGATGGCGAACTCCTGTCCGGGGTGACGGATGTAGTCTTCGAACTGATTCAGTTCGCGCGCACAGATCCGCGCGTACATGGGCGTCATACTGCGCCCGGGGAAATCCCCCGCCATCGGGTGATATTCGTAATTGCCCGTGCTGTAACCCGCCGCACTGTCGATGGCGGTGCTGACCACCGTGGGCTGTACAGCACTGACGCTCGCCTTGGCCGGACTGAAAAGCTGGGAAATGTCCACACTCAGGGCCCGAGCTGCGGCTGCGAGTTTTTCGTAACTCACCGACACTTGCGCCAGCTCCATCTTCGACAAGGTCGACAGCGCCACGCCTGAACGCTGCGACAGTTGCTTGAGCGTCAACTTCTGGTTTTTGCGGATGACACGCAGGCGCGCCCCGACCTGGGCGCGATCTATCAGGGGATGGTCCGTGGGACACGAGACTCGATCGGAACTCATGCAAACTTCTCTGTCGTACGAAAAACGGTGCCTGGGGCTGAGCCAAGGCAAGGGTTGGAATAATACCTCAAGGTAATGGGTTGACTGGGAAATTCTCATATCTTACATTTCTCTTATCTGAGAATTATAAAAATAGAGGGAAGAACATTTCTTCCCCATCCCCAGAGACAGGAGGTACTTCGATATGCACGGCAGCGAATGTTTCGATTTCGCCATCATCGGCGGTGGTATTGCGGGGGCCTCCCTGGCCTATCGCTTGGCCGGGCAAGCCAGCGTTGTGGTGCTCGAGCGTGAGAGCCAGCCGGGTTATCACGCCACCGGACGCTCCGCCGCGATGTTCATGGAAAGCTATGGCACACCGCAGATCCAGGCATTGACCCGCGCCAGCCGGGACTTCTATGAGCAACCGCCAACGGACTTCACCGAGCATGCGCTGCTGGAACCTCGCGGCTGCCTGTACGTCGCAGGCGAGGGGCAGCAATCCCTGCTGAAACAAACCTTCGAAGACAGCCGGGCACAGGCTGGCAATGTTTCATTGATTGATACCGAGCACGCCCTTGCGTTGGTGCCGTGCCTGCGCCCGGAGGCGATTGTCGGGGCGATGCTCGAAACCGACGCCCGCGACCTGGACGTCCACGCATTGCACCAAGGTTTTTTGCGGGCCATGCGCCGAGCCGGTGGCGTACTGCAGTGCGACGCCCAACTGAGTGTCGCCACCCGCGAGGGCCGTCATTGGCACCTGACACTGGCCGACGGCCGCCAGTTGCGCGCACGCAATCTGGTGAACGCCGCAGGTGCCTGGGCCGACGAGGTGGCGCAGCAATGCGGCGTGAAGCCCATTGGGATGCAGCCCTGCCGACGCACCGCCTTTACCTTCGACGGCCCTGAGGGCATGGACTTCTCACGCTGGCCTGCGGTGATCGGCATCGACGAAAGTTTTTACTTCAAACCGGACGCCGGCCAACTGCTTGGCTCGCCGGCCAACGCCGATCCCGTCCCGCCACAGGACGTGATGCCCGAAGAGCTGGATATCGCCACCGGGATCTACCACATCGAAGCCGCCACCTCCTTGACCATCCGCCGCCCACGCCACAGCTGGGCCGGCCTGCGCTCGTTCGTCGCCGACGGCGATCTGGTGGTCGGCTGGGATGATCACTGCGAAGGCTTCTTCTGGCTGGCGGCCCAAGGCGGTTATGGCATTCAGTCCGCGGCCGGCGTATCGCAACTGGCCTGCGCGCAATTGCTCGATCAACCCCTCCCCGAAACACTGCGCCGCCAGGGCGTCGAGCCACATCGCCTGGCCCCTGGCCGCTTGCGCTGATCATTTATCCCAACGAGGTTCCTTACCATGTCTGACAATCTCCAGCGTTACCCCAGCCACCTGCCCTATCCGTTCTCCAAGGCCATTCGGGTCGGCGACTTTCTATTCCTTTCAGGGCAAGTACCGATGAACCCTCTGGGCGAGGTGGTGCTCGGTGATATCCGCGAGCAAACCGAAGCCGCCATGGCCCGCATCGGCGAGACCCTGGCCGAATGCGGCGTGGGTTTTGACCAGGTGGTGAAGGCCACGGTGTGGCTGACGGACATGCAACATTTCGCCGGTTTCAACGAGGTGTACAAGCGCCACTTCGAGAATGGTTTCCCGGTGCGCTCCACCGTCGGCGGCGCCCAGTTGGCGCTCGGGGTCGATGTGGAGATCGAAGTCCAGGCCTGGGTCGGCGCCTGCTGACCCACCTCTGCTGTTTGCCAGTGCGATGCCCCGGGATGGCCATGAACAGTGGTCGTCCCCATAAGCCATAACAAAAACAATTCGAGGGAAATCGTCATGAAAGAAAGTCTGAAAATAGCCGGAGCATTTGTCGGAGTGATTGTCGGCGCCGGGTTCGCTTCTGGTCGGGAGCTGCTGCTGATGTTCGTGGATTTCGGCGTATGGGGACTGCTCGGGGCGGTGGTCAGCGCCGCGCTCTTCACTTTTCTCGGGATGGCATTGGCGGGCATGGGTAGCCGACTGCGGGCAAGTTCCCATAAGGACGTAGTGTATGCACTGTGCGGACGCTACCTGGGCACCTTTGTCGACCTGATGATCACCTTCTTCATGTTTGCGGTCACCGTGGTCATGTTGGCCGGCGGCGGCGCCTTGCTGGAACAACAGTTCGGCATTCCCGCCATGTTCGGCAGCGTGGCGGTGACCCTGATCGTGGTCGCCATCGTGTGCCTGGATGTGCAGAAAGTCATTGGCATGATCGGCGCCGTCACTCCGCTGCTGATCCTGACGGCGGTAGCGGTAGCCCTGTATGGCGTTGCAACCCGAGGCTTGAGTTTCGGTGAACTCAATCAACTGGCCAGCCAGCAAGACGCTGGCGCAAACCATTGGCTGCTGGGAGCGTTGTTGTACGTGTCTTACAACATCGTGGCCGGGGTGCCGTTTCTGGCGATCATGGGCGGTGCCGCGAAATCCGAGAAGCAGGCCATCTGGGGTGGCATCTTCGGTGGCGCGTTGCTGGGGCTGCTGATGCTGGTGATGAGCCTGGGATTGCTGTCACGCCTGGACAGCGTGGCGGATTTGCCAATGCCCATGCTGTCCATCGCCACGGAGGTTTCGCCGGTCCTCGGCCTGCTGATGGCGGTGATCATTTTCCTGATGATCGTCAACACGGCCGTCGGTACCTTGTATTCCTTTTCGGCCCGGCTACTGCCGGCAGGCACTCGCAAATTCCGCATCGGCTCTGCGGCCGCTGGCGTGCTGGCTTTCGCCGGCAGCCTGGTCGGGTTTGTCAGCCTGGTGGGTCAGGTCTATCCACTCTTTGGCTACCTGGGCTTTTTACTGATTGGCGCAGTGGTCGTTGGCTGGTTACGCGTAGGACGCCTGGCCCAGGCTTGATCAGCCGATAGTGGCGTGCCGAGCAAAAAAACGATCAGTGCGACCATGACCGTCAACGGAATCGACAGGCCGTACGGGGCGATACTCATGCCAGCGGCCCAAACAGACTGTCAACGCCCAGAGCAAACCGGTGCTGGCGTTGACGGTCACAGTTCCAGCGCCAAGTATTGCTGTTTGATCAGAATCAGTGCCAGGCAGATCTGCAAACGGAGGACCGTTGCGCGGAGCACGCATATGACACAATGTTTTCTTCCTGACTCAATCGTTGAGGCCTCATGATCCGCGACTTTCGAAACGTTGACCTGGAGCCCGTATTGGACATTTGGCTACGAGCGTCAATCCAGGCCCATCACTTCATAGCCCCCGAATTCTGGCATAGCCAGCTTGATGCTATGCGTGACGTCTACCTACCCGGCGCCATGTCCCGAGTGTTTGAGGCAGACGGGACGGTAGCAGGATTCTGCTCTGTATATGGAGACACACTTGCCGCGCTATTCGTATCGCCTGAACGTCAGGGGGACGGTATAGGTACGCAGCTTCTCGCGGACGCCATGGCATCCAAGTCAACTCTACAGCTGACTGTGTATTCGGCGAATGCGCGTAGTATCCATTTCTATGAGAACCAGGGCTTTGTAGTTCTCAATGAACAACTGGACGCGCACACTGGCCACCTTGAGAAGGTGATGCGCTGGGTCGCCTGATCTGACTAATGTAGCTACAGGCGAAGCGATCCCCGACTTGCACATTGCAGACACCGGCACCCACAACGGCCGCGAACAAATTCCTTACATGTTTTTACATCTTCGAACGCGGCGTACAACGGCAACTTACATCGCCTTCCAATAATCGGTATCGGAATAATAAAAAGACCGATTACATGGAGAGTTTCAAATGCCCTTTACCCGTACTGTTCTAGCGTTGTCCCTCGGCCTGCTTTTTTTGCAGAGCCAGGCCCAGGCGGCGCCGCCGCTGTCGCTCACTAACGGCAACTCCGAGCTGACTGCGCAAATCAGTAATGCCTGGATTGAAATCGACAAGACCGCGTTAGAGCACAATATCCGTGCCCTGCAAGCCGAGTTGGCCGGCAAGTCGAAACTCTGTGCGGTACTGAAGGCCGACGCTTATGGTCATGGTATCGGGTTGGTGATGCCTTCGGTGATCGCGCTGGGTGTACCGTGTGTGGCGGTCGCCAGTAACGAAGAGGCGCGAGTGGTTCGCGAAAGCGGCTTTAAAGGCCAGTTAATCCGTGTTCGCACCGCTTCCCTGGGGGAGCTGGAAAATGCTCTGCAGTACAACGTCGAGGAACTGGTTGGCAACCTCGATTTCGCCCGCCAGGCGTCCGATCTTGCACATAAGCACGGTCGCAAACTGCAGGTTCACATCGGCCTTAACTCAAGCGGCATGAGCCGTAACGGCGTGGAAATGGCCACCGAACAGGGCAAGAAAGACGCCGTGGCAATCACAAAGGTACCGAATCTGGAAGTGGTCGCAATCATGACCCACTTCGCGGTGGAGGATAAGGACGACGTACGCAAGGGCCTGGCAACCTTCAACGAACAAGCGGCCTGGCTGATGGACGTGGCCCAGCTCGATCGCAAGAAAATAACCCTGCACGCGGCCAACTCCTTCGCCACCCTGGAAGTACCCGAATCGCGCCTGGACATGGTGCGCACGGGCGGCGCGTTGTTTGGCGATACCGTCATTTCGCGCACTGAATATCGGCGCGTGATGCAATTCAAGTCACATGTGGCCTCGGTCAATAACTATCCCGCTGGAAACACAGTGGGTTACGACCGCACCTTCACCCTGACACGCGATTCGAAACTTGCCAACATCACGGTCGGTTACTCCGATGGGTATCGCCGCGTGTTCACCAATAAAGGCGTGGTATTGATCAATGGTCATCGCGTGCCGGTGGTGGGCAAGGTTTCGATGAACACCGTGATGGTCGATGTCTCGGATGCACCCGACGTCAAGGCAGGTGATGAAGTAGTGCTGTTTGGCAAGCAAGGCGCAAGCGAAGTCAGCCAGGCTGAAGTCGAAGAGATCAACGGCGCGCTTCTGGCCGACCTCTATACCGTCTGGGGCAGCGCCAACCCGAAAATACTGGTCGAGAAGTAATCCCGCCACCATCGTGAATTACAGGGCGCGCTCATTCGGGCACAGTTTTGCCAAGCGCGGAAAAGCTCAAATGTATGGCAGGGACCGACAGGAGAGAGGTCGCATTCTCTTGTCGGAAGGTGACCATTATGTTTTTTCCGCGCTGACTCAATGTATCGCCGGTGACGGCGCAGTTGCCTGAGATATTCACTACTGCGCCATGGCAGTGAACAGCCTGGTCCGGCACCCTCTGGACAAATTCCTACCGCCTCGCTCAAAAGAAAAATCAAACCTGCCAGGAAACGCCGTTACACATGGATCAAGCGAAACGTCCATCAGTGTTCGGGCCTACACGAAGAGGCAGTTGTGCTTCAGCCTAACCGTTACGGTTCATTGGAAATGAGAACGAACTGATGACTTTTCACTTCTATTAGAATTCTTTGCATTAAAAATGGAATCAGTCATAGACAGCCGTCCGGTGGACACATTGAAGGCCGGTTATCTGTATGCATCCGGCAAAGTCATCTGGCTGACTCGTCCAGGCATGGTGTCCACCTGATTTGGAGGAAGGACAGCTAGCCCTTGGCCGATGAAAACAACGAGACATTCGTCATTAGCGAACTGCGTTCGCGTGAGCATTTTTATCTGCTTCTGCAGCAGAAATTGGTAAGGAGTCTAATATTGAAATGCCAAAGATCGCTCCATCCCATGTTTGCGTAATGCAGCGAGGGACCGTTGGCATGCAGGCGGTTCCAACAGCGGACCGGTGCTGGCTTGATGGATTCAACCCTGGAGGGAACCATGAGCAATCTCATCGCCACTGGCGAGCCACCTGAAGCCGTTCGCCTCATGGCCAAGGTTTACGCCTTCTTGCTGCTTGCAGGTTTTGCGCTTGTTCCGGCCTATCTGATTGGCTACTTATACTTCTTTCAGGACCCCTCGCTTACATTCGAGAATCACCTGTTCCATATAGTTGCGATCACGGCAGCCACCTTGGCAGGCTCGTTTGTTACTTACGTAACGTGGCGCTGCTATCAGTCATCGGGAGATCCGCTACTGCGATGGATGACGCTTGGTTTTCTCGGTTTTGTCCTGATCTACGCGTTGCACGGTGCGTTCACCGGGCTTGCACACCACAATATCTGGCTCTTCCTGCTTTATGGACCGGCCTCTCGACTGGTCATGTCGATTCTGCTGTTAGTCGGAATGCTGTCGTACCACCGCCCACCTGATGCCGCGGACCAACGGATGAAGGCCCGCTTTTGGTTGATCTGGATAGGACTGTTCCTGCTGGTTGACGTGGCAGTGGCGTACGTCGCGAATTCGCCGATCGCCGGCAATCTCGCGGTGCGCCTCTCGATGGAAGGTGGTGCCCTGGTTCTTTCCACATTGACCGTGATAATGCTCTTGCTGCGCCGTATCCGTTCGCCGCTGATGATGATTTTTGTCATCTCGGTCACCGCGTTCGCGCTGTCATCTCTTGCCTTCATCCTTGCACGTCCGTGGAACCATATGTGGTGGCTCGCTCATGCAATCTTCGCCGGTGGATTCTTCATGTTGAGCTATGGGGTAGTGCAAGCGTTCCTCACCACACGGTCGTTCTCGAAAATTTACAGCCAAGAGGAGTTGATGGTGCGTCTTGCCGAATCGATGGCGTATACCGAGAGCGCCCTGCAGGAACTCCAGCGCGCCAATCAAGAACTCGGACACCTTGCAGCGACCGATCCACTGACAGGCGCTGATAATCGGCGTCGGTTCATGGAGCGGGTCGAAGTCGAAATTGGCCGGACCCTACGCGGCGGTGCGCCGTTCTCCGTGTTGGCACTCGATCTGGATAATTTCAAGTCCATCAACGATCGCTTCGGGCATCAGGTTGGCGATGACATCCTGAAGAGTTTCGTGGAGATATGCCTCGATTCGATCCGGCCGTATGACGGCGTAGCCCGAGTGGGCGGGGAAGAATTCATGATACTGCTACCTCAAACTTCACTTGAAGGCGCGCACGTAATCGCTGAGCGTCTGCGAGGCACCGTTGCTAATAATTCTTTTCATGGCCTGCAGCGGTCAACCGCGGTCACAGTGAGCATCGGCGTATCGCAATCCGGCAGCGACGGCGACACCATCGGGGCAATTCTGCATACAGCCGATCAACGCCTGTATCACGCTAAACACGAAGGCCGTAACCGTGTGGTCACCACCATCAAAACCAGTCTCCAACCACTGCCCTGACTATCGTCTCGAAGTCGCCGAAAGCGTCGGCACCGATACCCGGCTATGCGCCACAGCATGGGGCGTTATTCGATCTGCACATTCGGAGCGCTCCTTTCACAACGTGCAGGCTGCGCCTGGCTTCGACCGACTTTGCGGATCACTCGCAAGCCACGCTCAATCAAGTGGCAAGGCAGCTAAACAGCCGCCCTCGGAAAACACTAAACTACGGAACGCCCGCTGAACGATTTGCCCAATCTGTTGCATCGACCGGTTGAATCCACAACCCAGAGCTGACGGTGGTGACAGGCAGACATCGGCCAAAAACAGCCTCTCACTGGGAATAGCGCAAACAGAGATATTGAATGACTGACACAGCGCCCGCTCAAGGAGGGTCCCTAGGCGAATGAAGCGAGCGGGTCATCAACCTTGAACGCAATGGCGTGATCAGAGGCTACCGGGCCGATATCGGCGAAATCGATGCCAACGTGATTCGCGCAATCCTTCTTGTATGCCTCAAACGCACACCTGCAATGGGCCTGCTGGACCTTCTGGCGCAAAACTCGCAGGTACGACGCATCTCCTCGGTCAGTGGCCAGCTCGACCTGGTCATTGAGGTCGAATCGCGAACCATCGATGATCTGAACCGGGTCAGAGATGCAGTCGCCAGTCACGAATCCGTTGAAGACATCACCACCGCTGTCGTTCTGCGGCGCGATATCGATCGGCAGAGTTCCTGATGTGCCTGGGGAGAAGTCTTGAGACCGACTCCCCGCCAAAGCCCCAATGCCCCCTCTATTCATGATCAATCCGGCAACAGTGTTTATCCCGCCGACCGATATTTGCGCCCTTGCCAAACGCCTACCATCGGTTCTACCCAAGTGAGTAAAGCCAAGCAGGCGCTATCCACTCACGCGGGAGAAATCGTTCAAGGGATAACGCTTTAACCACGAGGTGAAGATCATGAAACTGTTGAACATCGCACTCTTGCTTGCGCTTGGCAGCGCCGGCACCCAGGCCTTTGCAGACGACAGCCACTCGACTGCCGCCACCAGCCAACCGCCGGTTGAAACCTACACATACGGCACCAGGCTTGATATCAAGCGCGTCATCGAAGTATCGGAAATCGCCAACGAATGCGGACCGGTTCCGGCGCGCATGACCTATGAAGATTCCCGGGGCCAACGCCGCACCGTTGAGTATCAAGTGATGGGCACCGGTTGCTCGAACGGGTGAGCACTGTACGGACGATGGAGGGTCGACACTCCATGCGTACAGCGCCAGCCACAACGCTACACAGATCCACCGACAATTTTTTCATCAGACGCCAGCACACCCGGAATGGAATGCTTCAGAAATTCCACCCAGGTTTTTATTTTTGCATCCACGAACTTGCGTGACGGATAGATCGCAAACAGGTTCAACTCTTCAAGCCGATACCCCGGCAATACGCGCACCAATGTCCCCGCCCGCAGACCCTCGACGGCCGAAGCAATCGGTTGAATGCCAATCCCCATCCCGTTCTTGATCGCGAAGGTCATGGCGTCGGCCGTGTTGACGTGAAAGGGCGACACCGGCGTGCTGAATGTTTCTATCCCCTGCGGACCTTCAAATACCCAGTGCTCGACCGGCATGACCGTGTTGACGATCCGCAGGCAATCATGGCCGCCAAGATCACTCGGCGACTCGGGAATCCCGCGTTGGCTCAGGTACTCAGGCGAGGCGCAGAGAATGCTGTAGGTGATGCCCAGCCGCTGGGCGACGAATCCGGAGTCGGGCAGGTCCCGCGCCAGCACGATCGACATGTCATAGCCCTCCTCCAGCAAATCCGGCAACCGATTGGTCACGGTCAGATCGAACAACACTGAAGGCCAGATTTCTCGGTAGCGGGCAATGGCACCGATCACGTAATGGTTGCCAATGGCTGACATGGCATGGATTTTCAGCCGGCCTGCGGGCATGACCTGCGCCGTGCCCGCCTCTTCGTCGGCTTCGCGCATGTCCTGCAGAATCCGCTCGCAGCGCTGCAAATAGCGCACACCGGCTTCGGTCAACGCCAGGCGCCGGGTGGTCCGGTTGATCAGCCGCGTCTGCAACCTGGCCTCCAGGCTGGAAACGGCTTTTGAAACGTTGGTCGTGGTGGTGTCCAGCATCGCGGCCGCTGCCGTGAAGCTGCCGCTTTGGGCGACCGCCGTGAAACAGCGCAGGGTCTGGAAAACATCCATCGTTTTCACCTCAAGGGATAGGCAAGCAGGACGGTCCTGTGACGGACCGCCCTGGCATCAGCAACTACTGCTTGCGCGGAATGAATCCGGGGACACCGGTTTCAACCACCGAGTTGAAGCGTATACGGGTTGTGATGTCTTGTTGAATTTCAACCATGGCCCTGAGCGGCAAGGTCGAGATATCGATATTTTCCCGGATATGGCTCGGCGTTGCCGAGGTGGTCAGGAACGCCACCCCACGTTGCACCGACCAGGCCAGTGCGACCTGGGCCGGGGTTTTCTGCACGCGCCGGGCGATGCCGGTGATCACCGGGTCTTCCAGCACATTCGGTTGCATGCCATGCCCCAGTGGCGCAAACGCCAGCACGATGATTCCGTGCACCTTGCAGAATTCAAGCAACTCCCACTCCGGCAAATAAGGGTGGGATTCGACCTGCACCACGGCGGGTTTTATCCGGGCGACGGCGACCAGCGCCTTCAGCGCCTCCAGCGTGATATCGGACACACCGATGGACCTGGCCCGTCCCTCATCCACCAGTCGCTCCAGCGCCCGCCACGTCTCGATCAACGTCACGCCGTTGTCGTAGATGACGTTGCCCTGCTCGTCCCTCGGGTCCTGGTTTTCGCCGGGTCGAAAGGCAAACGGCGTGTGGATCAGGTAGCAGTCGATGTAGTCCACTTGCAGACGTTGGCAACTGGCTTCGAACGCGGGCTCGACGCGCTCCGGACGATGGTTGGTGTTCCACAGCTTGGTGGTGATGAACAGCTCCTCGCGGCGGATCTTGCCCGTTTCCAGCACCTCCTTCAGCGCAACGCCAACCTGTGCTTCGTTGCGATAGCGCTCGGCACAATCGAAATGGCGGAAACCGGCGGCCAGCGCTTCCTTGACCGCTTGGGTCGTGGTGGCGAGATCGCGGAACAAGGTACCGAATCCAACCGCCGGCATCTCGACCGCCCCATGGTTGAGCACAAACCCGGTATCGCGCAGTCCGTCGTGAAAGGCTTCATAGGTCATGTCTTTACTCCAGGCCGCAGCCATTATTGATACGAAGGTTTCTGCCCATCGCCGGACGCCACGCGTTGCTCGAACGCACCGACGGCGTTGCCGCCCAGCGCAACAAACAACTGCACGGTGTCGAGGTACTGCGCGGTGTTCACGCGGATCTGTCCCAGCAGCGCCTGCTCATAGGCACGCTCCGCTTCCAGGACCTGGAGGATGCTGTTCTCGCCTTGCGCAAAGGCTTGCCGGTTCAACTGCAAACTGGACTCGGCCGCTCGCAAGGCATCGGTCTGGGCCTGGTGTTCCTCGGCGTCATGGTTGATCGCCTGCAAGGTGTCGGCGACCTGCCCGAACGAGGTAATGACCGTTTGCCGGTAACCGGCGAGCGTCGCCTTGTAACCGTCGACGGCGGCCTGCTGCTGTGCCTTGAGCGTACCGCCATCGAACAGCGGCCCGGCCAACCCGGCAGCGAAACCCCAGAGTGCCGCGCCGCCATTGCCCGAAGCCGCCTGCGCCAGGGACGCCGACAACGTAACGTGGGGATAGAGGTTGGCCGTCGCCACACCCACCGCCGCGCTGGCCATGTGCAGTTGAGCCTCGGCTTGCAGCACATCCGGGCGGTCGTGGGCCATTTCCGAAGGCAGGCTCACCGGCATGTTCGACGGCAAGGCAAACTCACTCAAGTCGAAGTCGGGAGCGATCCAGTCCGCCGGCCCCTTCCCCGTCAGAATCGACAGCGCATGGCGCGCCGCATCGCGCTGCTGAGCGAGGGGCGGCAACAGCGTGCGGTCCTGGGCGAGACGGGTCTCGGCCAGCGACACATCGATCTGCGTGGTGGAACCATTGAGGTGGGCCATGCGCACCAGCTCAAGGTTCCTCGCGTCATTGGCCAGCAGCTTTTCCACGGCTTGCATCTGCGCGCTGGCGGAGGCCACCAGCAACGCCTGGCTGGCGACATTGCCAGTCAGGGTCAGGTACGCCGCTTCGTAGCGGTGTTTTTGCAGCTCGGCAAACGCCTGCTGCTGTTCAACCAATCGCTGGTTGCCGCCGAACACATCAAGGTCGAAACCCACCCGCGGTCCAATCGCATAGAAATTGGAGATGGTGGGCTCCTTGGTGTTGTGCACCCGTTGACGACCAGCCACGGCGCCGAAATCGACCTGCGGATACAGCGCCCCCTGCGCCGCCGCAACAGAAGACGCCGCTTGCCGGATCGTGGCATCGGCGGCCACCAGGTCCAGGTTGCCGTCGATGGCTCGACGAACCACGTGGTCGAGTTTCTGCGAGCGAAAGGCCGTCCACCAGTCGCCACTGACTTTCTTGCCCAGGTCGATGCGTGGGTCAGCGCCGCGGGCAAGACGCTGCTCGGCTTGAGGGTCATAGTGCTGCGACGAACTCGCCGTCGGTGTTTGATAGTCGGGGCCAACGGTGCAGGCCGTCAGGAATGCAAGCAGCGACAACCCCGCGATCTTCGTTTGCAGCAGATATCTGTTGATGACCAGCGCATAAGCATTCATTTGGCAAACTCCACGAAAACTAATTGGCCGCAACGGGCTTGCGAAGAAACAACACCAGCGGGCTCACCACCAGCATCACCACCAGCAAAATCTTGAACTGGTCGATCACGGCGATGAACGCGGCCTGGCCGGTGATCATTTCGTTGAGCCCGCCAAGCACCTGCAAGGGCGCCGCAGCCAGCGAATGCGCGGCGGCACGGTACGGCGTCAGGTTGCTGGCCAGCGCCATGTGCATCGCCTGGGTGTTGTTGAAGAAGAACAGTTGGACGATCGCCACCCCCAGCGTGCTGCCGTAGACCCGGGCCAGATTGAACAGGCCAGTGCCTTCGGGGCGCAGTGTCGGGTCGAGCGTACTGAACGCGACCTTGGTCACCGCCGGCATCAGCATGCCCAGGCCCGCGCCCTGGATCGCACCGGCGACGGCCACGGGCCACTCGTCCATCAGCGGCGAATAGCCGAGCATCAACCAGTTGGCGTAAACCACCACCGCCACGCCTGCCGCCACGAAGGGACGACGGTCGAAGCGCTCGGGAACCCGGCTCATCAGCAGAAAGGCGCCGACCAGTCCCATGCCACGGGGAATCGTCAGGGCACCGGTGGTGTCAGGCGGGTAGCCGAGAATCTCGTCCAGCATCGGCGAGGTCAGGGCCATGGTCGACAACAGCACAAAACCGAGGGCGAAAAAGATCACCGTCGACAACACGAAGTTGCGGTCCTTGAGCAAGCGTTTGTTGAGGAAATGCACGTTCGAGGTCAGCACATGCACCACGAACAGGTAGGTTCCCAGCGCAGACGCCACGGCTTCCAGCCATATTTCGGGCGAGGCGAACCAGTCCAGGCGCTCACCACGGTCGAGCAGCATTTGCAGGCTGATCATGCCAAGGGTGAAAGTGCCAAAACCGAAGAAATCGAACGCCGGAGGTTTCTCGGCCTTCTTCTGCGCCAGCAACAGCGCTACCACCAGGAAGATAAACGCCGACAGTGGCACGCTGAGGTAGAACATCGGCCGCCAGCCAAAATGTTCGGCGATCCAGCCACCGATACTCGGGCCGCTGACGATGCCGAACAGCACAATGGCGGTCCAGCTCGCGCCAAACTTTGCGCGTTTTTCCAGTGGCAAGGTTTCCGTGGCAATTGCCATCGACAGCGGTGCCAGCACGCCACTGGCGATGCCTTGAACGATGCGCGCACCCACGAATTCCAGCGGTGTCGTCGCTGCCGTGGCGAGCAACAAGCCAAGGACGAACACTGCCAGCGCCGCCTGATACACCAACTTCAAGCCAAAGCGCCCGGCCAGCCACTGCGCGAGCGGCATGCTGATCGCACTCGCGGCCAGGTACGCAGTGAAAATCCACCCCGCCTGATCGTCGCTCATCGACAGGCTGCCCTGAATCAACCTGAGTGCCGAGTTCGGCAGCGGCAGGTTCGCCGACTGCATATAGGTCGCCAGCAAGGCGGCCAGCCTGAGCGAGCGCGCCCCCTCCCCACCGGGGCTTACCATCGATTGGGCGTTCATCAGAAGTTACCTGCGGTCAACAACGCCTTGAGCGGATGCCACCAGGGGCTGCTGAATCGGGTGTCGATCCTCACCGTGGCGCTGGTCCCGGAGAACAGCGGCAACGCCGGGTCCACTTCGTCGAGCTCGAGCCGTACCGGCACCCGCTGCGTCACCTTGACCCAATTGCCGGTCGCATTCTCCGGCGGCAGCAGCGCGAAATCCGACCCGGCCCCCGGGCTCATACTGGTAACGTGGGCCTTGAACACGCGATCCGGGTAGGTGTCGATACGGATGGTGGCCTCCTGGCCCGGGCGCATGTGGGTCACGTCGGTTTCGCGGAAATTGGCCTCGATCCAGATCTCGTGACCGGACAACAAGGCAAAAGCCGGCGCGCCGTTGTTGAGATGGTTGCCCACTTGCAAGTCGTCGACCTTGGCCACGATGCCATCCTGCGGCGCATACACCGTGGTGTACGAGAGGTACAACTGCGCCTCGTCGAGCTGCGCCCTGGCCTCACGCACCGTCGGGTGGCTGTCGGCATCGATGTCCGGATTGCCGTTCAAGGCCACCACGGTGCTGGCGATCTGTTGCTCGATGGACGCGATCCGTTGCCGCGCCACCTTCACGTCGGTGTCGGCCCGCTCGTAAATCGACTTCGAAACGAACTCGGTCGCGACCAGTGCTTTCTTGCGGGCAAAATCCTTCTGGTCGAAGTCAGCCGATTCTTTCGCCGATTGCAGTTCAGCCTGTTGTTGGCGATAGCTGGCCTTGAGCCCGTCGATACGCAGCCGCGCCACGCTCAGTTGCGCTTGCGCACGGTCGACGGCGATCTGGAACGGTTTCGGGTCGATCCGGAACAACACCTGGCCCTTGTGGACCTGCTGATTGTCTTCGACAGCGATGTCCACCACCTGCCCGGAGATCCGCGCATTGATCGATGCCTTCGCCACCCGGGCATACGCGTTATCGGTCGACACATACGCCTGCCCCGACACATGGTGGGCATAGCCCAGCGCCGCGAACAGGATGGGAACACCCACCATCAGCCAGGGACGCAACCTCTGTTTCAGCGGTTTTGAGGTGGGTGCGCCGAGCGGGTTCGGGCCAGGCTGCCCGAAGGTTTGTGAAGCCGGGATATCGAACGATTTGGTCATGATCGAGTACGCCTTTAGCCGGGTAATCGGGCCGGCGTCGGCAACAAGCGCCGGCGGCCCGGATGTCAATAAATGCTGGAATGAAGCAAGCCCGTGCGCGGTCAGGAGGATCGCTCCCACCGCGTCGGTTTCGTCGCCGCAACACTCAGTTCGAGCCCGGCTACAACAAACCCTGGATCAAGGAATTTCTGATTCCTTAATTTTGTGCGATGGTGTAAGAATATCCCTCGACCCACCTTCCCACAAGGTTTTTGTACGACATGGCACAAAATAAATCGACAGAGGGCAAAGGCCGCGGCCGCCCTCGGGCCTACGACCCGCAGACAGCCTTGCGGCAGGCACTCGGTGTGTTCTGGAACACCGGCTATTCCGGCGCGTCGCTGGACAGCATCGCCACCGCCGCCGGCATGAATCGCCCCAGCCTCTATGCGGCATTCGGCGACAAGCACGCGCTCTATATCAAAGCACTGGAGCAGTATTGGGAGTTTGCCGCGGCGGCCATGCACGAGGCGCTGACGGACCTGGATCTGCCGTTGGCCGAGGCCTTGCAGCGTTTCTACGAGGGGCAGTTATCGATTTACTTCTCGGGAGACGGCCAGCCCCGCGGTTGCTTCGCCATCGGCACAGCAACCACCGAAGCCGTTGAGGACCCGCAGATTCGCGCGGTGCTTTCCGACCGCTTGAGCCGGCTGGATGCCGATCTGGAAATTCGGCTGCAAGCGGCCATCAATGCGGGTGAGTTGAAAGGCGATGCAGACCCGACCGCCCTTGCCGTACTCGCCTCCTCCCTGCTGCATAGCATTTCGATCCGTGCGCGGGCCGGTAAATCCCGGGCCGAGCTGACGGAACTCGCACGGCAGGCGATCAGAGTGATCTGCGGTGAGTGAAAAAGTCGAAGATATTCTTGCCGGGCAGTTGGCCGTGATCTTTTGCGGGATCAATCCCGGAATGACTGCCGCTGCCCAAGGGCACCATTTTGCCGGACGCGGCAATCGCTTCTGGCGCACGCTCCATCTCGCCGGGTTTACCCCCGAGCAAGTGCAACCGGAAGACGATCGGGCGATATTGCGCTACCACTGCGGGTTGACCGCGGTGGTCCAGCGGCCGACGGCCAGTGCGGATCAGTTGTCCTTGCACGAGTTCACCGCTGCAGCTGCGGAGTTCGAACAGAAAATCGCCCGCCATGCGCCGCGTTTCGTGGCGTTTCTGGGCAAGGCGGCGTATTGCGCGCTGTCCGGTCAGCGCGACATTGCCTGGGGCCTGCAAACCAAAACCTTCGGCAATGCCTCGGTCTGGATCCTGCCCAACCCCAGCGGGAGAAATCGTGGGTTCAGCCTCGAGCAACTGGTAACGGCTTACCGTGAACTGCGGCTGGCCGTCGACGAACACCGGCGGGGGTAATCACGTCGGCGGAATCGTCGCCAGCACACCGATCAGAATGGTCAACAGCAGAAAACCGCCGAGAAAAATCGTCATCTTGGCCATGCGGCCTCCCACGCTATGAATTGGCGGTACAGAGGCGCCGAGCGCTGCCGTACCGGAGATTTATTGTGGGCTGGCGGCTGTATCCGTTACAGAGGCAGATTGCGCTGAAAAATACGGATCAGATCCGCTTTTACGCTGTGCTTTCGGGCGTATTGCACAGAGGATCTTGCGGGCGATGTCCACAAACGGCGTGACGATCAACCCCTTCATCGTCAGGTAACGCTCGTGATCCTGTTCCCCGGTGCCGAAATGGATGGCCTCGGGTGTGGACCGGGTGACGTAGAGGGTGCCGAACATCCAGTCCCACAGCGACAGATTGATGCCGAAGTTCTTGTTGAAGTGTCGCGGCGCATCGCTGTGATGAATCTGGTGTTGCGCCGGGCTGCTCAGTACCCGCTCAAGCACCGGTCCGAAGGAGAACCACACATGGCTGTGACGCAGGTTGGCCGCCAGGGCATTGAAGATGAACACCATGTAGGTCACGCCAAACAAGGTATAGCGGCTGATCTCCCCACCGCAGGCGTACCAGAAGACCCCGGCAAACGCGCCGACGCAGACGGTATCCGTCAGTTTCTCGACTACCTCTTCCAGAAAATGCACACGGCTGGCCGTCGCCGGCACCAGCACGGGCGCCGAATGATGGACTTTGTGGAAGGCCCACAAATACCGCGAATGAAAAGCGCGATGACCCCAGTAGTGGCTGAAATCCTTGACCAGAAACACGCCCAGCCCATAGAGCAGGGTCAGCGCCAGGTGCTCCTCCACTTGCGTGCGCGCGCCCCACAGGTGGGTGAAGAACGCGATGTAGTCCGCTGAACGCAAGACATACGGATCGACCAGGCCGACGATGGGCAGCACCAGGGCAACCTTGAGAATCGCGAGTACGAAGTAATAGCGATAGTCGAGCAACGCCGAGCGGTGCAGGTAAACCCGGCGGCCGCCGATGAACTGTCCGAACGAGCGTGCGTCGGTCAGGCCCCGGGATTTGCGCAAGCGGAACAGGCAATAAGCGACGCTGTAAGACATGCAGAGAAAGGATAGACCGAGTCTGCCGTTGAAGTCGAAAATGCCCAGGAACTGCCGGGTGACCGGCTCGATCACCCACTGGGATAAATAAAGATGGATAACGGCAAGAACATCCATACCGGGCTGCCCGACGTAAATGGAAGGGCAATTGTAAATGAGAATGAGTCTTTAGTGTGTTGAATTATGCCAAGTCGTTATCCACCCAGCGCAATAATTGCCAGGATCAGTACGGCCCCCACGACGGCCATGATCACCCCCCCCTGCCATTGCGTGGCACCAGCGTATTTGGCGAGCATCCAGCCGGCGATGAACAGCACCACGAGGCCGACCAGGTTGGACAAGCGGATGGCGAGTGCCGTCTGATCGAGCAATATGAACGGCACCACCAGCGGGAATGTCGAGCACACGACCAACAGGAAAACACCGAGAGCACCCTTGAAGTCGTTCCAGCCGAGGCCGGCCCTGGTTGGCAAGGGAGGCTGCTCGAGCAGGCGACGGCGCAACAATTCCAGGCCCTCGCTGCCGGCCGCCACCGCGAATTGCAACGGCAACACTTGGGCAATGAGCGCCTGACCGGCCGCGGCGTCCGTGCCATTGCGCAGGGCGAGGTACAGCTTGATCCTGCGCGTGCGTTCGACCAGTGCGCGCAACAGGTACATGACCGCATCGGCCAGCCCCCAGGCGAGATTGCAACCGAGTGCGGCAATCATCATCGTGCGCTCGGCGGCCTGGTCTGCCGTGGCCACACTGATGGTGCCGGTGAACGTCATGGCCATCAGCAGGCCGAAGATCACCTCGGTAATGCGCTCGACAGGGTCAAGTACAGGCACCCTTTCGAATTGACTATTGCCTGGCATGATTTCACCTCGCTGGGGTCTGCCTGCACGATACCGGTCGACGCTTCGGCCAGGCACCGGTCGCTCAGGCTGGATATCCGCGTTCCCGTCAAGTGTAGATTGAACGGCTACACTCATGCGCACACGTCACCTGTTTCAAAAGGAGTGATTCATGCTTGATTACTTCGCGCTGGGCATACTGATATTTGTCGGGCTCGTCTTGTTCTACGGGATCATCCTGCTCCACGACATCCCCTATGAAATTGCCGTCCACCGCAACCACCCTCACCAGGATGCGATCCACGCCACCGGCTGGGTCAGCCTGTTCACCTTGCACGCACTCTGGCCGTTCCTGTGGATCTGGGCGATGGCCTATCGGGAGGACCGGGGTTGGGGTTTCAGTGACGGACATTCAGCAAAAAGTCATGTGGTTCACCTCGAACAACAGGTTGCCGAACTGCAAGGGCGGATCGAGCGCCTCGAGGCGGCAACCGGCACTGCACAGAGCAGACTGCCAACGGACAATCTCGGCGAGGGCCTCTGAGCCATGGATCTTTTACTCATTCTGACGTATGCCGCACTCTGCGTTGCCATCTTCAAGATCTTCCGCATCCCCCTGAACAAATGGACGGTGCCCACGGCGGTGCTGGGCGGGATCGTGATTATTGGCGCGCTGATTTTCACGATGAACTACAACCACCCTTACTCCGAGGTGGCACGCTCCTATTTCGTATCGGTTCCGGTAATACCCGTGGTCAGCGGCCAGGTGATCGACGTGCCGGTCAAGACCAACCAGCCCCTGGAAAAAGGCGATGTGCTGTTTCGCATCGATCCCACGCCTTTCGAATACCGTCTGAAATCCCTCAGGGCACAACTGGTTGTCGCCCAGGCCGATCGCGCCCGGATCACCGAACTGATCAAGCGTAATTTCGCCACCCAACGGGAACTGGACGTCGTGGTCGCTCGCAGTGATGACCTGAAGGCACAACTGGACAACGTGCAGTACGAACTCGACAACACCACGGTCCGCGCGCCGAGCAAAGGCTTCGTCACCCACGTTTCGTTGCGTCCAGGCATGATGGCGACCAAGTTGCCGCTGCGCCCTTCGATGGTCTTCATTCCCGCCGAAGGGCATTACTTCGCCGCGTGGATGCGGCAGAACAGCCTGTTGCGCCTGACAGAGGGCGACGAGGCCGAAGTCGCTTTCGACGGCATTCCCGGGAAGGTGTTCGAAGGCAAGGTCAAAAACGTGATTTCGGTCATCGCCGAAGGCCAGGTTCAACCGTCGGGCACGCTGATCGGCTTCACCGGTTCACCACCGGCCGGCCGGGTTCCGGTGATCATTGAAATCACCGATCCCGACTATGCCCAGTACGCCGACCAGATGCCCGGCGGGGCCTACGGCCAGGCGGCGCTGTACAGCCAGCATTTCCATCACATCGCGATGATGCGCAAGATCCTGCTGCGCATGGCTGCATGGATGAACTACATCTTTCCGTTCCACTAACCCTGCAACGATAGCAACTGGCTCAATCCTTGGATTGGGTCAGTTGCCGATTCAGTGAACCGACCTGATCGCGCAGTTGCAGCGACTGATCGAGATCGGTCGACAATGCTCTAGCCGGTGTCACCCCTTGGTCAGATCAACCAGCGGCGTCTGCCGCACCTCAGTCTCCCGCCCACCCTGAATCTCGCTTACCTGCTTCAAGGCCTTATCCACAGCCGCCTTATCCGCCAACAAGCTGTAGCTGATGCGGAACTGCTTGTGTTCCTTCGGCCCAATTGTCGGTACCAGGTTCAGTGGCCGCTGATAACGGCGGTTGTAGGAAAAACTTGTCCCCGGCTCCAGCCCCGTGACATAGCCCTGGCCTTGGGTATCGGTGTTTTTCCACAGGGAAAACACGGGCAGTGTCTGAGTGTTGAAGCCGACCGAAACGCCCAGGCTGCCGGCCTTGTTATGCAACACGGTCAACGTATCGCCCTTGGCATCGGCATACGGCACCACGTTGTAAACCGTTTCGTCGTAGTCCTTGGTCGGTGCGCGGTAGGTTTGCCAGCCGGGCAGATCGCCCTTGGCCTTGTCGTTGAACGGCGACACCTGTTTCACCGGCGCAGCGAAACGAGCGCCCTGCTCCAGGAACGGGGTGCTGAAGTTACTGTGATACAGCGCCTGGTATTCCTTCGGATAGTCGCCGTTGTTGGTCAGGGTGTCGTTGAGGGCGAACACTACGCTGCCGGGTTCGGTGACCAATTCGGTCGCGACGGAGAAGTCGACCTTCTTGAACGCCTGCTCTTTCAGTTCGCCGTGCAGGGTGATGGCGTACGGTGGTTTTTCATCGATGTGCAGGGTGACTTTGTTCGCAGGAATGTTGGCGGCCCGACCGTGCAGGGTCAGCAGTTCGCCATTGTCGACGCCGGGGTGGCCGACCCATTCGTAACCACAGCGGGTGACCAGCTCATTGAAACCTTCCAGCCAGCCCAGACCACCGCGGCCATTGAGTTCGATGAAGGACGGATTGACCACTTCCTTGACCGGCGAATCCCAGCCCATGCGCACATTGCCGACCGAGGCCTGCAAGACGTTCATTCCGCGAGTCGGCACTACCGAGAGTTTCATCGTGCCGTTATCGATGTCGACGATGCTGACGCCCTCCTGCCGACCGCCGTGCAAGGTACGCAGGGTAACGCTGAAGGGTTTGTCGGTTTTTATGCCGAGTTGCTGGCTGGTGATCTGCCAGTTCCGGGCGGCTTTGTCGGTGTCGAGCAGAACGTAATCCCAGGCCATGGCGTGGGAGGCAGCGGACAGTGCGCTGAGGGCAACAAAGAGTTTGAGCGGGGTCATGGCAGCAGCCTTTCTTGGAGTTGTGCCATTTTTATAGACTTGATGAAACGTTTCAGCAAGCTTAAAAGCGACACAACGCCGGCAAATGCCAAGAAAGATTTGGGACAAACCGGAAAATTGAGTCGATGCCATCGCGAGCAGACCGCTAAGGCGCTGGGTACTTTCACGCAACGTGCCGTGAAAAGTGCTCAGTTGATCGGCCAGTAACCGCGCCTCGCTCGCCAGATGCTCTTCGCGGGTGGCGAGGTTGGCAGCGTCCAGCGAGCGCAGGGCAAACACTGTACTGCCGCTGATAGCCGAAAGCAGACCTTCGTGAATGTCCGCTATCCCATAGCTGCCATTCCTAATGTGGACGTAGAGTCCAGCAGTGCGATTGAACCAATCAGAAACTGGGGCGATCCCCGTCCGGATTAGCGGGCGCTCACTTGATTTCGACCCCATCCTGCAATGTCGCTTTCACGTCACTACTCATTTGTGGTTACCCCAGGGGGGTAATTACGTGTCGCTCTACCGCGCTCCATACTCTGGCCAACCCTGGCGGATTGGGCCCTTACTTAACTGTGCAAGGAACAGAGATGAAGATTGAGTTGGTGCAACTGGCTGGCCGTGACGGCGATGTCGTTCACAACCTCGGACGTACCTTGGAGGCCATCGCTACCTGCGCGGCTGACACGGATCTGTTGATCTTCCCGGAAACCCACCTGACGGGATTTGTCGATGCCGAGCAATTGGCGAGTGTGGCCGAACCCTTGGATGGCCCCACCTTGCAGGCCGTCGAGCAGTTGGTGCGCAAGCGTAATGTCTCGGTCGTCGTCGGCATTGCGGAGAATGATGGCGGCATCTTTTACAACACCTCGGTACTGATGACGCCCGAAGGTATCGCCTTGCGCTACCGCAAGACCCACCTGTGGCCATCGGAGCGTGGTCTGTTCCAGCCGGGTGACCGCTATGTCACGGCATTGTGGAAAGGCGTGCGTGTAGGCATCCTGATTTGCTACGACATCGAACTCCCGGAAAGCGCCCGCGCCCTCGGACAGCTCGGCGCCGAGCTGATACTGGTCACTAACGGCAACATGGATCCCTACGGCCCGGTCCATCGCACGGCAATCATGGCTCGCGCCCAGGAAAACCAGGCGTTTGCTGTCATGGTGAATCGGGTGGGAGAAGGGGATGACGGCCTGGTGTTCGCGGGGGCCAGCGCAGTGGTCAATCCGTTCGGACAAGTAATGTTTGAGGCCGGCCGCGAGGAGTGTCAGCAGGTGGTCACACTTGACCTTGACCAGCTCAAGGAGTCCCGTCGGAATTACGACTATCTCAACGACCGTCGCCTGCATCTGACAGGTGTACAACTTGAGCATACGGACGGTCGTCGCGAGCTGCTGATTCCTTGAGTCGCTCGAAATCTTTTCCCCAGTAATACGTTGTTGATCTTGCCGATGTCGGCCCTGCCATATAAATCTAACAATCAGCAGACGCAGCGCTGTTTTTTTAAACAGCGCTACCGCTCCGGAGTCTCCAGATGAACCCGAAAGTCGGTTTACAGCTAGTCCTTGCCTCACTGTTGAGTACAAGTATCCTCTGCACTGAGGCTGCTGAGCCCCAGATGAATATCTACAGCTGGTACGACTTTATCGCACCGGATGCGACGAAAGATTTTCACAAAGAAACCGGCATCAAAGCGACGTATGACTCGTTCGATAACGCCGATGTCATGCAAAGTAAAGTCATGGCCGGTCGTAGCGGGTATGACGTGGTGATTGCTACTGATGGGCTGTTGCCGAACCTGATAAAGGCCGGTGTCCTCAAGGAAATAGACCGCGCGCAATTGTCCAATTATCACCATCTCAACCCGGATATCCTTGCCAAGTTACAAGCTAACGATCCAGGTAATCGATACGCAGTTCCATATATGTGGGCTACCACCGGGATTGGTTATGATGCGGACAAGGTCAAGTCGATCCTTGGTCCGGATGCTCCGGTCAATTCATGGGATCTGATTTTAAAAGAGGAGAACCTCGCCAAGTTAAGCCAATGCGGCGTGGCCATGCTGGACGCACCGGGCGAGATTTTTCCGATAGTAATGCATTACCTTGGCCTGCCCTATAACAGTCAGAATCCTGAGGACTTCCGCAAAGCTGAGGCGCTGTTGCTGAAGCTGCGCCCGTACATCCGTTACTTCGACTCATCTAAATTCAGCGCTGACCTGGCCAATGGTGACGTCTGTGTTGTGCTCGGCTGGGCTGGCGGAGTTTTCGGGGCACAAGAGAGTTCCAGACTTGCTGGTAACGGCCGCAAGATCATCTATAGCATTCCTCGCGAAGGTGCTCCGGTTTGGGTGGAAAACCTTGTGCTGCTTAACGATTCCCCGAATCCGGCGGAAGGAATGGCCTTCATCAATTACATGCTTCGCCCTGAGGTCATCGCTAAGTCCTCCAACTATTTGGCATATCCGAACGCCAACAAGGACGCCACCGCGCTGGTCGAGGAGAATATTCGCAATAACCCTGACGTTTATCCGTCGAAGCAGGTTTTGGATACTCTGTTCCCGCTGGAGCCGATATCGCTGAAAATGGAGCGTGTACGTACCCGTCTCTGGAGCAAGATCAGGACTGGCAGTTGATCGTATCTGCAGAAGGACGATCAGGGGCCATTGCTCGCACTGCCCTGGAAATCCACAGTGACTGCTCCTGGCCGATTTCTGCTTGCCACGACCGGCTGAAACCGCCCCATTTCAGGCACTCCCCAACGACTGTGATCGGGACTAAGCTGCCTGCCGAAAACGGTATCAAATGCAGACTGACCGATCGTCACCAATTGGATCAAAGCCAATACATGAGCGCAATGGTATACAACAAGCCGATGCTGAGGGTGATAATCAGGTAGATCAACACTAGCATCAGAGGCTGACTCCACATGACACACCTCCTATAACCACGGATCGCTCTCTCCATTGAACTGATCTAACCTAGAATCACTTTACACTCCGTACCTAGGTACAGAATCAAGGGGCGTGCGATGGAGACAGGGCTGAGTATTGGCATGTTGGCGGAAGCTGCCGGGGTGAACGTCGAGACTATTCGCTATTACCAGCGACGTGGCTTGCTGGTTGAGCCGCCAGAGCCGTTCAGCGGTTATCGATGCTATCTACCGGAACAGGTCAAACGTCTGCGCTTCATCAAGAGGGCGCTGGTGCTGGGATTTACGCTGGATGAGGTGGACGCACTACTGACACTGGATGCGGCCTGCACTTGTAGTGAGACTCGGGCACTGGCCGTGCACAAGCTGGCCCTGATCGAGCAAAAGATGGCCGATCTTGCCGCCATGCGGCAGGTGCTGGGCGGACTGGCCCTGATCGAGCAAAAGATAGCCGATCTTGCCGCCATGCGGCAGGTGCTGAGTGGACTGGTGCAAGAGTGCGGTGCAGGCGACGGCGGGGCCGTTTGCCCAATCATCGATGCGCTGAACAGGGAGTGATGGCACACAGATCGGGATAAATGACCTGCCCCTGTTCTGAGGCAGGCCGGTTTGCGTTCGATTCACTTCAGATACCACCCCCAGGGTTCGCCGTTGTAGCGGGTGATCTGCTTGGTTTCCAGGTAGTTGTTGTAGCCCCACTCCCCTAATTCGCGACCAATGCCGCTCTGCTTGTAACCGCCCCAGGGTGCCTCGACGAAGGTTGGTTGCGAGCAGTTGACCCACACGATGCCTGCGCGAAAACCGCGAGCGACCCGTTCGCAGCGCGGGATATCCCGAGACATGACAGCCGCCGCCAACCCGAACGGCGAGTCATTGGCCAGTCTGACCGCTTCCGCTTCCGTGTCGAATGCGCGCAAGCACACCACCGGGCCGAAAATTTCCTCACGCCATACCGAACTGTCTTCGGGAACATCCGCGAAAATCGCTGGCGTCAGGTAATAACCCTTTTCCGGATAATCCGGTCGCACACCGCCCGAAACCAGCCGCGCCCCCTCTTGCTGACCGGCTGCAATCGCCGCCAGCACCTTGTCCAGTTGCCCCTGGCTGACCAGCGGCCCGAGCTTCACCCCGTCCTCGAAGCCCTGGCCAATCTGAATCTGCTTGGTAGCAGTAATCAGACGCTCCAGCAGTGCCGGGTATAACGCGCGCTCCACCAGCACCCGCGAAGTGGCTGAACAGACCTGGCCCTGGTTCCAGAAGATCCCGAACAGAATCCACTCCACGGCGGCTTCAATGTCGCTGTCGGCGAAGATCACGAAGGGTGATTTGCCGCCCAGTTCCAGGCTGATGTTTTTGATATCGTTCGCAGCCGCCTGCATGATCTTGCGTCCGGTCGGCACACTCCCGGTGAAGGCGACTTTGTCGACATACGGGTGTTTGGCCAGCGGCGCTCCCGCCTCGCGCCCCAGGCCAGTGATCACGTTCAGCACCCCGGCCGGCAATCCTGCCTTGTCGGCGATGCCCGCCAGTTCGAGAGCAGTCAACGGCGTCAGTTCGGAAGGTTTGAGCACTACGGTGCAACCTGCCGCCAGCGCCGGGGCGACTTTCCAGGAGGCCATCAGCATCGGGAAGTTCCACGGGATGATCGCCGCAACCACACCGAGCGGTTCCTTGATCACCGATGACGTGAAGCGCGCATCCGGCAGATCGATCGACTGTTCACTCTGTTGATCCGACTGCTCGGCCAGCCCGGCATAAAAGTCGAAGCAACCGGCGGTGTCGGCGATGTCCCACAATGCTTCCGGCAACGGCTTACCGTTGTCGCGCACTTCGATGGCCGCCAACTCATCCTGACGGTTGCGGATACCCTCGGCGATCCGGCGCAAGACCTCGGCCCGTTGTGCGCCGGACCAGCGCGGCCAGTCCCCTTCATCAAACGCCGAACGCGCAGCCGCAACCGCCCGGTCGACGTCCTCGAACGTGGCAGAAGCGACCCGCGCCAGAACCGACTCGTCACTCGGATCGAGCGTGTCGAAAACACCGCGTTGAACCGGGGCGACCCATTCACCGTCGATGTACAACCGCTGATAGTCACCCATGGGACACTCCTTGATCCGCCGGTGTCGACGCTGTTGGTACAGCTGTTCGGCGACCTGCAATTGCTCGCGGTCATTGACCCCGAGTACGTCGTTTTCATCCACTTCCACCGCAGTAACCGTCAGCCCCGCCTCGTTGGCCACCGCCACCGCATCGGTGAGGTAGAACTCACCCTGGGCGTTCCGGTTGCCGATACGCTCCAGCAGCCACAGGCAGGTATCGGCGCGCAGGCCCATGACACCGCCATTGCAGAAGTCGATGTCCAGCTCCTGTGGGCTTGCATCTTTGGCTTCGCGGATTGCACGCAAACGCCCCTGCTCCATCACCAGCCGTCCGTACGGCCCCGGTCGTTGGGTGTGGAAACCCGCCACCGCCACGGCCGCTCCATCGATCAATGCCCTGCGTAAACGGGCCAGGGTCTGCGGGGTAATCAAGGGTGAGTCACCAAACAGCACCAACACACAGCCCTGTTGCTGTTGCTGTTCGTGCGCCTGCAATACCGGTCGGGCCGCGAGCACCGCGTGGGCCGTGCCCAGTTGTTCGTGTTGGGTAAAGACCTGCGCCGTCGGTGCGACCTGTTGCAGGTACTCGGCCACCTGCCCGCCGCCAGCGCCCACCACCACCGCCCGTTGCTCGATACCCGCCGCCTCCACCGCCGCCAGCACATGGCCGAGCAGCGGCCGATTGCCCACCGGATGCAAGACCTTGGGCAGCGGCGAACGCATCCGCGTGCCCTGCCCGGCCGCCAGAATCACCGCCAGCGTCGGCCAGCCAAAGTTGTCGCTCATCACGATCCTCCTGTGTGCATCCCGGCTTCAGGCCGGATCGCGAAAGAACACGTCGTCGGCATACGGGTACCACCAGTCCTGAATCTTTGGCTGATGGTCGATGATGACCATTTTCGAGCGGCGGAACGCTTCCAGCCCCTGACGCCCGAGTTCGCGCCCAAGGCCTGACATCTTCCAGCCGCCGAACGGCAGCGCATCGTTATCGATCAACGGATTGTTGACCCAGACCATCCCCGCCTCCAGACGCTCGGCGGCTTCCATGGCTTCGGCCAGATCCGTGGAAAACAGTGAGGCGCCAAGGCCGAACGGCGAATCATTGGCCAGCCGCACCGCCTCGTCGAAATCGCTGACACGACAGATCGCCGCCACCGGGCCGAAGCACTCTTCCTGAAGTATGGCCATGTCGCCAGTCACCCCGGTGAGGATGGTCGGCTCATAGAACCAACCCACGCTGTGTCCGGGTGGAATCCGCCCGCCACAGACCACTTTCGCACCCTTGGCCACAGCGTCATCGACCAGGCGCATGACCTTATTGCGCGCTGCTTCGCTGACCATCGGCCCGATCTCCGAACGCTCCAGGCCATGGCCAATGCGCAAGGCCCGGGTACGCTCGGCGAACTTCGCGACAAATTCGTCATGGATCTCGTCAACGACATAGAAGCGCTCGGCCGACGTGCAGATCTGCCCGCTGAGATGGAATGCAGCCGTCACGGCACCCGCCGCCGCGACATCCAGCGGTGCATGTCTGGAGATGATCAATGGATCGCTGCCACCGGCCTCGATGACGCAAGGTTTCATCCGTTCGGCGCAGGCCACGGCCACGGCTTTGCCCGCCGCGACACTGCCGGTGAAGGCCACGGCGTGGGTTTGCGCTGACTGCACCAGTAACTGCGCGGTCGCAGCATCACCCGGCACACAAGACACCAGTCCCGGCAACAACGCGGTGAAATGCTCCATGAACTTGAGGGTGCACAGGGTCGTGGCTTCCGCCGGTTTGATGATGCAGGCGTTGCCCGCCGCCAGCGACGCAGCGACCGTCCAGCACATCAACAGGATCGGAAAGTTGAACGGCATGATGTGCACGCTGACGCCATACGGCTCATAACGCACATGCTGGAAGGAGCCGATCTGCGTGGTGCCGGCGACCTTGCCGGCATCGTCCCGGGCCATTTCCGCGTAGTAGCGAAAGATCGGCGCACAGTTGGCCAACTCGCCCATGGCCTCGGGAAACGGCTTGCCCATTTCCAGGGTCATCAGGCGTGCGACTTCGCGGTTGCAGGCCACGTTCTGCTCTATGGCATTGGCCAGTTGATGCAGGCGCGCGGCGCGGCTTTTCGCATCGACCACGCGCCATTGTTTTTGCGCGGCGGTGGCGGCATCGATGGCGGCTTGTACGTCTGCTTCGCCACACAAACCAACCTGCCCGACCGGTTGCAGGGTCGCAGGGTCGAGCACCTGGCGCACGCGGCCATCGCTCAGCGGCAGGAACTCGGGATTGATGAAACGCAAGGCAGAATCGCTGTTAAACGTGGCCATGGGATGATCCTTGAACCAATCGATAAGGGGTTTCACGCAATGTCGCCAGGGTCTTGGTGGGCAACTCATCGCGCCAGCCCGGCACATGCCGGTCGAGCCATTCACGCAGGGGCGCAAAGGCCTCGGCGTCCAGTGCCCGAACAAACAAACCAAGGGTGCGCGGTAGATGCGCCAGGTATCCGTGCTTGCCGTCACGGCCGGCCAGGCGCACAAAAATCCCCAGCACCTTGGCGTGACGCTGGGCCGCCAGGCGCCGGTAATCTTCGAGAAAACGCCGCGCATCGAGCTCCGGGCGCTGCAACAGGTAATGATTGATCAGTGCCACCCGCAACGCCTCGGGCACATCGCGCCGGGCGTCTTCGAGCAGCGACATCAAGTCATAGGCCGCCGCCCCGACCAAGGCGTCCTGAAAATCCAGCAAGCCGCAGGCGGCGACACCTTCGCGGCCTTGCAGCAGCATCAGGTTGTCGACGTGGAAGTCGCGCAGCACCAAGGCTTCGCGGCGTTTTGCGACATCGCGGCAGGCGTCGGCAAACAACGCCAGATACTCGTCGCGCAGGGCCTGCGCCGTCTCTTTGCCGACAAGCAAAGGCACGTACCAGTCGATAAACAACCTGTACTCGTCCGCCAGTCGCTGCTCGTCGTAAGGCGCCAGCTCCGCGGCTGGCGCTGCACGATGCAACGCCACCAGCGTATCGACCGCCAGGTGATACAGCTCCGACTCCGGATGCCCGGCCGCCAGCAACCGGGTGTAGGTGTCGTGACCGAAATCCTCGATCAGCGCCAGCCCCGCCTCTTCATCCACTTGCAGCAAGGCCGGCGCGGACAGGCCCAACCCTTGCAATTGCCGGGCGATCCGCACAAACGGGCCGATGGGTTCGCTATGGGGCGGCGAATCCATCAGCAACAGGCCGGCGCCGTCCAGGCGGAAGTAACGCCGGGTCGAAGCATCCGCCGGCAAGGCGACCAGCAAGGCCCCGGCGAAACCGGCGCGTGCCAGAAAGGCGGTGCGCTGGTCTTCACGGGTTGGCAATGACGCCAGTACATCTGTCATGGCGATCACCGGATCATGTAGACCTTTTTGATGGTCTCGTGGACGGTGCACACACCCTTCCAGTCCTTGCCGAAGAAGGCGGCGGTGTCTGGCTTGATCTCGATCACTTCGCCGGACTCGTGGACGTACGTGCAGCGGCCCTCGAGGAAGTGGCAGAACTCGTCGCTGGTGACATGGCAAAACCACTTGCCCGGGGTGCAGATCCAGATGCCGCATTCGGACTGGCCTTCGGGGCCTTTGTGCAGCACCACGCCAGAGACACGGGACTGGCCTTCAAGCATGGTCGGGATCACGCCCCAATCCTTGACGTCGGTGATGCTCAGCGGGTCGTACAGAAACGGGGTAGTCATGTGTTGTTCTCCAGGTTGTGTGTGTAGGAGCGAGCTTGCTCGCGATGGACGTCAACGATGACGCGTGCTGTCTGGATGATCGCGTTGTCCTGACGTTTTTCGCGAGCAAGCTCGCTCCTACAAAGGGCAGGCTCAAGCCAGCATGTACACGTTGCGCAGGGTTTCCCGGACGTCGCATTCACCGGTCCAGCCGGCCGGAAACAGCACCAGGGTGTTGGGGCGCACTTCAATCACTTCACCGTTATCGTTACGGTAAGTGGCGTGACCCGCGATGAAGTGGCACAACTCGTCCCGGGGAATCGACAGCCGCCAGCGACCGGGGGTACAGACCCACAATCCGCTTTCCGGGCTGTTGTTCGGGCCTTTGAACAGCAGACGGCCGCTGGAATGCGAGACGCCTTCGACGGCGTCGCTCTGAACGCCCCAGTCCACCAGGTCGGTGCGGCTGCTGACGGCTTCGAGGTACGGCGTGATACCCGCCGTGGTGGATGAGTCAGGCATGGTTAAGCACCTTGTCGAGAATCGCGGCCGCGTCTTGCGGCCCTTTGCGTGATTGCATGTGCGCGCTGGTGCGCTGCAAGCGTTGGCGCATCGCCTCATCGTTGAGGCAGGCGTGGAGTTTTTCCGCGAGCTGCTCTTCGCTCCATTCGTAGCGGTCGAGCTTGAAGCCGTGACCGCTTTCTTCGGCGCGCATGGCGTTGTCGTGACCGTCCCAGACGTAGGACATGACGATGGCCGGTTTGCCGAAGAACAGGCACTCGGTGAAGCTGTTGTTGCCGCCGTGGTGGATCACCGCATCGACCTGGGCAATCACCGACGGCTGCGGGAACCAGTTGGAAATCTGCACGTTGTCCGGCAGATCGGTGTATTCGTCGAGGTGCTCGCCGACGTTGAACAGCGCCCGGTAAGGCAGCTTGCCCACCGCCTCGATCAGGCGCTTGAGCAACTCGACATCACCGGAACCCAGGCTGCCGAAGCTGGCGTACAGCAGCGGCTTGTCGTTGTGGGCGAGAAACTGCGGAATCTCGTAGGGCGTGTCGTGGCGCACACAGCCTTGCAGGTAATGGAAACGCTCGGCCGGCAGCGGATGGCGGCGGTCGAACTTGACCGCATCCGGGTACAACAGCAGGTTCATGAACGGCGACGCTTCAAAGAACGTCCCCAACGGATAGGGCTCTTCACCGTGGGCCTGCAGGAACTGGTTGAAGTCCTCATGGATCGGCCCGACCACTTCTTCGAAGCGCTCGCGGAATTGCGCGTGGCCCGCCTTGTCGTCGATGCTCATGCCCGACAGGTGTGGCGGGATATCCGGGTCTTCGATCTCGTTTTCCGAGCAGGAAATGATCCGCACCCACGGCTTGCCGTATTGCTTGATCGCCGGGAACAGGATCACGTTGTCGACACAGATCAGGTCGGGCTTGACCTTGTCCAGCACCGCCGGCAGGTCCTTTTGCGCCCACTTGGCGGTTTCGACAATGGCCGCCCAGCATTCCTTGACGTAGTTGTCGATCTGATCCAGTGGCGACTTGCGGAAGTTCGGGATGTGCCCGTTGATGAAGTCGACCCAGTAACGGGCCATCTCTTCGGCCGGCATCGGCGCCGACATGTTCACCATGTGTTCTTCAAAACCATAACCGGCGTACACACCGCTCATGCCCGGGTCGGTGAGGAACACCGCTTTATGACCCAGGGCTTCACACGCCTGGGCGATACCGACTGAGTTCAGCGCCGGGCCGTAGGCGGCTTCCGGAAAGAATGCGATCACTTTCTGTTTCATCGAGTGCTGCTCCTGCCTGGTCTTTTTATTGTTCAGCGTGTCAATACGCGGGCATGCCGGGCTTGCCAGCCCAGCCGGATGGTCGTGTCGATTGCAAAATGGGCGAATTCAAACTGTGAAGACGGCACGCGCACGATCAGCGGTTTATCGCTGAGGGCTGTCTGCACGTGCAGGTTGGTGTCGAGGCCGTGGTAGGCGACTTCGACGATTTTTCCGCTGACCTGATTGGGGCAAATCCTGCCCTGCTCCGTCAGCACTTGCAGGCGCTCGGGGCGCACCACCACGGCGACGGACTGGCCGGACACCAGCGGTGCGTCGGTTTCCACGCTCAACTCCTGGCCATTCACGCGCACCGAGTGCTGGCCCGAGCGCACGCCTTCGAGCAGGTTGCTGACGCCGATGAAGTTGGCGACAAAACGGCTGTTGGGGTTTTCGTAGAGTTCGGTCGGGCTGCCGCACTGGCACACCTTGCCGCTGTCGAGCACCGCCATGCGGTCGGACATCACCAGCGCTTCTTCCTGGTCGTGGGTGACGATGATGAAGGTGATGCCGCTCTCGTGTTGCAGGCGCTTGAGTTCCAGCTGCATCTTTTCCCGCAGCTTTTTGTCGAGGGCGCCCAAGGGCTCGTCAAGCAGCAACACCCGCGGGCGCTTGACCAACGCCCGGGCCAGTGCCACGCGCTGACGCTGGCCGCCGGAAAGCTGATCGGGCTTGCGCTCGGCCAGCTCACCCAGCTGCGCAGTGCTCAGCACTTCATCGACCCGGCGGCGGATTTCGCTTTCGGGCAGGCGCTCCATTTCCAGGCCGTAAGCAATGTTCTTGCGCACGGTCATGTTGGGGAACAGCGCATAGGACTGGAACATCAGGTTCAGCGGACGCTTGTTGGCCGGCAACGGCGAGATGTCATTGCCGTCCAGGTAGATGCAGCCACCGCTGGGCGTCTCGAACCCGGCGAGCATGCGCAACAGCGTGGTCTTGCCGCAACCGGACGGCCCGAGCAACGCGAAGAACTCGTTCTCGCGGATGCTCAGCGACACCTCGTTGACCGCCAGACCGTTGCCATAAGACTTGCTGACCTTATCCAGGATCAGTACCGCAGATGAATTATTCATGGGTGCGAGGAGCCTTGTTGAGACGCTGCGAAGCCAGCAGCGCGGTGATGCTGACCAGCATCACCAGCGTCGCCAGAGCGTTGATTTCCGGAGTGACGCCGAAGCGGATCATGGCGTAGATCTGCATAGGCAACGTGGTCGAAGCCTGGCCGGAGCCGGAGTTGAAAAAGGCAATGATGAATTCGTCCACCGACAGGGTGAACGAGAGCAATCCACCGGCCAGTACACCAGGAAAAATCACCGGCAACAGCACTCGGCGGAAGGTGGTGAACCAGCTCGCGCCCAGGTCGATCGAGGCTTCGAGGATCGAATAGTCGAAGTGCTTGAGCCGCGTGCGCACCACCGCGCAGACGAAGGCAATGTTGAACACCGCGTGGCTGATGATGATCGAGTGCAGCCCCAGGCCAACCTTGAGCAGGTTGAAAAAACTCAGCAGCGCAATCGCCAGCACGATGTCGGGAATGATCATCGGCGCCATCAGCAAGGTGTCGACCACCTGCCCCTTGTCATTGCCCTTGCGGCGCAACTCGATGCCCAGCGCGAGGAACGTACCGAGCACGCAGGCAATGAAGGTGGCCGACATGGCGACGATCAAGGTGTTGAGCGCCGCCGACAGGATCGCCGTGTTGTGCGCCAGTGCCGCGTACCACTTCAGCGACACGCCGCCCCAGGCGGTGGGCAACCCGGACTTGTTGAACGACAGCAGGATCAGCACCAGGATCGGTATATAAAGGAAGGCGTACACCAGGCCCAGGTGCGAACCCAGCACGGTGGCGCTGAGAGAACGTGGCTGACTCATGAGCGCGCCCCTTCTGCACGACGGGCCACCAGGGCCTGGATGAACAACAGGATCAACATGATCGCGATCAGGAAGAAGCTCAGCGCCGCACCGAACGGCCAGTCCCGCGCCGTGAGGAATTGCGAATAGATCAGGTTGCCGACCATCTGCACCTGCTTGCCGCCCAGCAGGTCGGCGGTGATGAAGTTGCCGATGCTCAGCACGAAGACAAACACCGCTCCGGCGGCGATACCCGGCACGCTCAACGGCAGAATGATCCGGCGAAAGGTCATCCAGCCCGAGGCGCCAAGGTCTTTCGAGGCGTCCCACAGTTCGTTGTTGATCCGCGACAACGAAGAGAAAATCGCCAGGATCACAAAGGGGATGTAGTTGTAGACCAGCCCCAGTACCACCGAGGCTTCGGTGTACAGCAGGCTGATGGGTTCGCCGCTATAACCGAACAGTTGCAGCACGCGGTTGATCAGGCCTTCGCGGTTGAGCAGGACGATCCAGGCGTAGGTGCGAATCAGGTAGTTGCTCCAGAACGGCAGCATCACCAGAAACAGATACACCGCCTGGCGCCGCCGTGGCGCCCGGGCAATCGCATAGGCCGCCGGGTAGCCGATCAACACCGCAAACACTGTGGCCAGCCCGGCGATTTTCGCCGATTTGAGCAGGATGCCCAGGTACAGCGGATCGAACGCGCGCTGATAGTTTTCCCAGGTGAACAACCAGTCGATGCCACCGTAGGCACCGCGTTCGACGAAGCTGTAGACCAGCACCAGCAGGCACGGAATCACCAGGAACATCAGCAGCCAGCCAAAGCCGGGCGCAAGAAGCCAGGCCGACAGACGCCTGTCAGCATGCAAAGCACTCATTAACCCTATCCTCCCGCCTCAGGACAGAGGCGGCTTGCGAGCGTGGCGAGGCATGCCGGGCATGCCTCGGATCGACGTGGCGTTAGTTCTGCGCCGCCATGATTTCGGTGACGGCGCGGGTGTAGGCCTTTTGCGTGGTGCCGCCCAGGTCGCGCAATTGCTCCATTTTCAGCAGCTCGGCGGGGGCGATGGTCAGGTTGGGGTATTGCTTGAGCAGGTCCGCGGACAACCCGGCCATGGCCGCCTGGTTGGGGACTTTGTAGAGGATGTTTTCAGCGACCCAGGCATGGTTTTCCCTGGCCAGCATGAAATTGATGAACTTGAAGGCTTCGTCCTGGTGCTTTGAGCTCTTCAGCACCACCATGGTGTCCACCCACAGGTCGGAACCTTCCTTGGGCACCACGAACTTGATCGCCGCGTTGGCTTGTGTGCCGTAGTTGCACCAACCGTCCCAGGCGTGGGCCATCAGCGATTCGCCGGAGGCCAGCTTGGAATAGAACGTGGTGTCGTCGAAGGAGAGAATGCGTTTTTTGGTGGCGATCAATTGATCGCGTACTGCGGCGATTTGCGCGGGGTCGCTATCGTTGACCGACCAGCCCTTGGCGAGGAAACCGGCACCGAGCATCCAGCGGTCGGTGGCCAGCATCGTCACTTTGCCTTTGAGGGCATCGCTTGGATTAAGCAGCTCGTTCCAGCTCTGCGGCACCGGCGTCACCTTGTCGGAGCGATAGCAGATGCCCGTGGTGCCCCAGGTGTAAGGCACGGAAAACTGGTTGCCCTGGTCATATTCCAGGTGGGTGGCTTCGGGGTAGAGGTTTTTCAGATTGGGGACTTTGACCGGATCGATGTCCGCCAGCAGCCCCTGTTTGTGCAGGACTTCGGCGAAGGGCGAGGAAACGAACACTACGTCGTAGCCTTCACCGCCGGACGCCATCAACTTGCCCATGATTTCTTCGTTGGTGGCGTGCAGCGCCTTGTCGACGTCCACACCGCTGGCAGCCTTGAACTTCTCCAGTGCATCCGGGGCCATGTAGCCGTCCCAGATGGAAATCACCATGTCTTTCGCACTTGCAGCCTGTGAAGCGATCGCCAGGGAAACGGCCAATCCCACGCACAGAAGATCATTCAGCTTGCTCATAAATACTCACCCGACGATTGTTTATTGTTGTGTTCGAAGGCAGTACGGCAAAACGAGAAACGATTGCTGGTGTTTTTTTTTAGAAATTAGGACCAGTATCAAAAGATGTCAACGCTTTTTTCCGGCCTGACGACTGGCCAGCGCATGACATAAGATGGGCAACTGAGTCCGACAGCGGATCACCACGAGAAAAGACGCTTGAGCACGACAGCCGAAAAAAAACCGCGCACCAATCACCTGGAACTGGCCCGCCGCATCCTCGAGCACACCCAGGAAAGCGGACTGGTGGCCGGCGACCCGGTGGCTGAACAAGCCCTGGCCCGCACGTTCCAGGTTTCGCGCACGCTGATTCGCGGCGCGCTGAAAGTGCTGCTGGAAGAGAACCTGCTGAGCCATGAAGCCGGCAAGGGCTACCGATTGCTGGCCTCGCCGTCGGGCCAGGCGTTCAACGCCGCCCTGCCCCAGGCCGAGGAAGAAGAGCTGGCCGCTTCGGTACTGCGCGACCGCATGGCCGGGCGTCTGGGCGACAGCATCAGCATCAGCGAACTGATGCGCCGCTACGACATCGGCCGGCCTGCGGCGCAAAAAGCCCTGCAGCAATTGAGCGAAAGCCAGGCCATCGAGCGCGGCCCCGGCCAGTCGTGGCTGTTTCGCCCGTCGCTGAACAGCCTGGCCGCCCTCGAAGAAAGCCTGAAATTCCGCTTGATCCTCGAGCCCGAAGCCTTGCTCAGCCCGAGCTTCAACGCCGACCCGCAGCGCCTGGCGCTGTTGCGTAGCGCCATGCAAACCCTGCTCGCCCGCCCCGTGGAAGACTTCGATATCCAACAGTTTCGCGAACTGGACATCAGCTTCCACGAACTACTGGCCCAGAGCTGCGGCAACCGCTTCATCAGCGACGCCCTGCTCCAGCATCAAGGCCTGCGCCGCCTGCCGAACCTGCTGCCATCGGTCAGCGTGCACCGCCTGCAAGAAGCCCTGCGCGAACACCTGCAAATCATCGCGCAGATCGAACGCGGACAGATGGAGATCGCCGCCGACCTGCTGCGCCTGCACCTGCGCTTGAGCGCTGCGCAGCGCCCGCAAACCGCCAACCGTGGCATCCCGCAAAGCCATCTGTTTGGGCGTCGTTAAGCGCCCTGCAAAAACATGATGATTTTTTTTTGAAAATAAGACAGCATCAAAAACACCTTCAGGAGCGGCGGGTCTGACCCGC
>NZ_AKJL01000178.1 GCF_000282355.1 Pseudomonas sp. GM49 | reverse complement strand
GCTTGCGGCCCTTCGATGAACGCAAGGACCCGAGCCTGTCGGCAAAGGCGATTTCCGCTTCACTGAACGCCAAATTCGGCAGCATTCAGGACGCCTACATCGCCGTGTTCCCGCCACCGCCTGTTCAAGGGTTGGGCACCATCGGTGGCTTCAAACTGCAGATCGAAGACCGCGGCAACCTGGGCTATGAAGCCCTGTACAAAGAGACCATGAACGTCATCGCCAAGAGCCGCAGCGTGCCGGAACTGGCCAATCTGTTTACCAGCTTCACGGTGAACGTGCCGCAGGTCGATGCCGCCATCGACCGGGAGAAAGCCAAGACTCACGGCGTGGCCGTCAGCGATATCTTCGATACGTTGCAGGTGTACCTGGGCTCGCTGTATGCCAACGACTTCAACCGTTTCGGCCGCACCTGGCAGGTCAACGTTCAGGCTGACCAGCAATTTCGTCTGGAGCCGGAGCAGATCGGTCAGTTGAAGGTGCGTAACGATCATGGAGAAATGATTCCGCTCGCCACGTTCATCAAGGTCAGCCCGACGTCGGGGCCTGATCGGGTCATGCACTACAACGGCTTCATCAGTGCGGAAATCAACGGTGCGGCGGCTCCCGGCTTCAGCTCCGGACAGGCCCAGAAAGCCATCGAGAAACTGCTCAAGGAAGAACTGCCGAACGGCATGACCTACGAGTGGACCGACCTGACCTACCAGCAGATTTTGTCCGGCGACACCGCCTTGCTGGTATTCCCGCTCTGCGTCCTGCTGGCGTTCCTGGTACTGGCTGCCCTGTATGAAAGCTGGAGCCTGCCGCTGGCGGTGATCCTGATCGTACCGATGACGCTGCTGTCGGCGATTGCCGGGGTGATCATTTCCAAGGGCGACAACAACATCTTTACCCAGATCGGCTTGATCGTGCTGGTGGGCCTGGCGTGCAAGAACGCGATCCTGATCGTCGAGTTCGCCAAGGACCGGCAGGACCAGGGCCTGTCGCCGCTGGAAGCCGTGCTGGACGCTTGCCGCATGCGTCTGCGGCCGATCCTGATGACCTCGATCGCGTTCATCATGGGCGTGATTCCGTTGGTGACTTCCACCGGCGCCGGTTCGGAAATGCGTCGCGCCATGGGTGTCGCCGTGTTCTCCGGAATGCTCGGGGTGACTTTCTTCGGCTTGCTGCTGACGCCGGTGTTCTTCGTCCTCATTCGTCGCTACATCGAACGTAAAGCCGCACGCAAGGCGGCCCATGTTCACTCGCTCAACGTTATCGATTCGCAGGTGCACTGATGAACGCCTTCAAGCTCTTTCTTCCCGGCCTCCTGGTGACGGCATTGGCCGCCTGCACTGTTGGCCCCGATTACAAAACCCCGGACACAGCGCCTGCCCATGTCGTCTCGGCGCAAGGGGCCAACTACGATCAATCGCGTTTTGAAACGGTGTGGTGGCAGCAATTCGATGATCCCACGCTGAATCAGCTGGTCGGCAAAGCGCTCAATGGCAACCGCGATTTGCGTGTGGCCTTCGCTCGCTGGAAAACCGCCCGGGCCATTCGCGATGACATCAGCAACGACAATCTGCCGGTGGTCACCAGCCGGGTCAGCAGCCAGCAAGGCAAGTCGCAGGTGCCGGGTCTGACCGAGCGTCGGGTCAACACCGATCGCTACGACCTGGGTCTGGACATGGCCTGGGAGATCGATCTGTTCGGGCGCATCCAGCGCGAACTGGAATCCAGCGATGCCCGGGAAGACGCCACGGCGGCGGACCTGTACCAACTGCGCGTGACCATGATCGCCGAGTTGGTGGATGCCTATGGTCAACTGCGCGGTGCGCAACTGCGGGAAAAAATCGCCCTGGCCAACCTCAAGAACCAAAGCGAATCGCGTGCCGTGACCGTGAGTTTGCGTGATGCTGGCGTGGGCAACGAACTCGACGTGGTGCGTGCCGATGCCCGGTTGGCGGCGGTCGAGGCGAGCGTACCGCAACTGCAGGCGGAGCAGGTGCACCACAAAAACCGCATTGCCACGCTGCTGGGCGAACGCCCGGACACGCTGAGCATCGACCTGAGTCCAAAGGATTTGCCGGCCATCGCCAAGGCGTTGCCGGTTGGCGATCCCGGCGAACTGTTGCGTCGTCGTCCGGATGTGCTCGCGGCAGAGCGCCGGTTGGCGGCTTCAACGGCCGATGTCGGCGTGGCCACC
>NZ_AKJL01000177.1 GCF_000282355.1 Pseudomonas sp. GM49 | reverse complement strand
CGCCGCCGGTTTGGCCTTGGTTTTTGGCGTGGCGACCTTGGCATCGCCAGCCTTGCCATTGGCCGTTTTGCTGACCGGGGTTTTGCTCGCCGCTGCTTTAGCCGGTTTTTTCGGAGCCAGGGCTTCGGCTTCTGCCAGTTTGCACGCCATCTCCCAGTGACGGGCTTCCTGACCTTCGGGTTTTCCTTCGGACTCCCAGATCTGATAGGCGAATTCGCGGATGCGTTTATCGTCGGTACTCATCGCAATGCTCCTGAACTGAACTCAAGTGTAGGTAGTTTGAATAATGAGATTGACCGGGAAATCCCCCAGCGCGGCGCTGATCAGCAGCTCTCTGTGTTTTGTGACTGTGATGCCGGAAAAAAGTCCCTGCAGATGTTCGTCAGGGACGGTGAACGGCAGTTTGACCCGGGTATCGCCCCACAGCGACGCATGGATCTGCGGTTCGGCACTGTTTTCCAGCAGTTCGGCACAACGTATCGGCACAATCACGATGGCGCGTTTTCCCTCCCGTTCACGGACAAATCCCAGCACTCGATGGGCCTCGTTGCCTAACACTTCCAGGGCCTGGTAAGTGCCACGCCGAAACAGCTCGGCATGCTCGGCACGCAGGTTCAAGGTGCGCGCAATCAAGGCTTGTTTGATGCGCCCGTCACGCCAGTTCGCCAGCAGGTCAGGTGGAACAACCGCTTGCTGCATCGCCTGCTGGCGGCGGGTGTAATCCACCGGTCGACGGTTGTCCGGATCGACCAGGCTGAAGTCCCAGAAATCGTTGCCTTGATAAAGATCCGGCACGCCGGGCACGGTCATGCGCAGCAAGGTTTGCGCCAAACCGTTGAGTGCACCGGGGACGGCAATCGACCGGGCAGCCTTGGCGAGGGCGGCACGCAACAGCTCACCTTCGGGGCTGAGCAACAGGCGCCGGATGAAGTCCTCGCTCGCTTGTTCGTAAGTGTCATTGGGCGCGCTCCAGCTGCTTTGCAGTTTGGCTTCACGCAGGGCTTTGCGTTGCCACTGCCAGAGGCGTTTTGCGTAGTCCTCGAGCGCCGGCGGATCATCGATACCCAATTCCAGCGGCCAGCTGCCGAGGATCGTCTGGTACAGAATCAACTCATCGCCCGCCGACGGCACTTGATCGTCATCGCGCAGTGGTCGGGCGAGGGCGCGCCACAGGCCGATCTGGTCGGCATACCACCTGCTGCGTTCGCTCAAGACCGCCAGCCGCGCCCGTGAATCTTCGCCGCGCTTGTGGTCGTGGGTGGCGCTGGCCAGCAGATTGTCCGGGAAGGTCTCAAGGCGCTCGATGCAGGCCTGATGAAAGTCGGCGACCGCTGCGCCGAACTGTTCGGTGTTGAAGCCCACGTCATTGCGCGAGAGCAGGACTGCCGAACGATAGAGCGCGGTGTCTTCCACCGCTTTCGCCGCGGCCGGCGAGGTCAGTTGCTGGAAACGTACGCAGGCGTGCTTGAGGCGTTTGCGCGGGCGACCGGCCGGGCGCTGCCGCCAGGGCTCACCGCCGAGCCAGCCGGCCAGGCAGTCCAGCACCGGCCAGTCCGCTTCGCCCAGGGTTTGACGGGCGCCGTCCATGGCCTGCTGGAAAAACACCTCGTCCCGGGCCGAACGACCAAGGGGACCGATGTAGGTGCGGTACACCGGAAAATGCACGATCAGCGCCTGCAAGGCCCGGCGGATGGCGCCGAGGGTCAGGTCGCGGGTCATGAGATTGTCCCGGGCCACTTGCAGCAAGGCCTGGGCGACGCTTTCGAAATCCCCGGCCAGGGAGCCATTGAGGATTTGCTGACGGGCCAGTTGTGCTTCCTGGGAGAAATCGGCGGACCGCTCGCTGTGGCGCTTCCAGCGCTCGGTCAGCACCTGTGCACCCTGAGGGTCGGTTTGCAGCAGTGACAACTGGTTCATGAATTCGTAGCCGGTGGTGCCGTCCACCGACCAGTCGCGATGCAGGGTTTCGCCTTCGCCGAGGATCTTTTCGACATAAATCGGCAAGTGGCGGCCCGCC
>NZ_AKJL01000176.1 GCF_000282355.1 Pseudomonas sp. GM49 | reverse complement strand
CTGGATGGCGTATTGCAGGCTGCGGCAGTCCTGCCACAAATCGATCCACTCACCGAGACGGTAAATGGCGTTGGAGAACAGCAGTTGCTTGCGGTCATCCAGCGCTTCGGGAGCAGGTTGCAGGGCCTCAAGTTGATCCTTCAGGGCTTGCCAGCGGTCGAGATCGGCATCCTTGTGCCCGAGCCATTCGGTGGTGGCGGTCAACAACGGCGCGAACTTGTCCACAAGCTCGGGAGTACGCCGTTCCAGGGCATAAAGCGCGTCGTCGAGGGCATCGACTACCGGCAGCAGGTGAATCATCCGCCCACGCAACTCCTTGGTGTTGCGCACCGTTTGCGGACGCGAACCTTCGTGGGGCAACTGACCGATCATCAACTCCAGGGAGTTGAACGTGGCAACCATCGATGCCCGCAACGCGCTGACTTCTTCAGGCTGCACGTTGCGGCTGAGGAATCGCAGGCTGTAGGTCGATGCATCGGTAAACCATTTGCTCACCGAATCATTGAACACCGGCGCCAGGCGCCGCGGCCAGAACATCGCACCGACCACTGCCGCCACGGCGATGCCCAGAAAGATTTCCTCGGTCCGTGCTTCGGCCACGTCCCACACCCCCAGCGGGTTATTCACCACCGGCAGGGCGATCAACGGCAAGGTGTAACCGGCGAGCATCAAGGCGTAGTTGTTGGCCGTGCGCAAATGCAGGGACAAAAACAGCAGCGTCCCGGTCCACAGCGCAATCACTACCACCAGCACGTAAGGGCTCTGCACGAACATCGGCACGAACAGAACGGCCGCCGCAGCGCCGATAAAGG
>NZ_AKJL01000175.1 GCF_000282355.1 Pseudomonas sp. GM49 | reverse complement strand
GCCGGCGGTGTGGGTCGAGCCGATCTGGCTCGGCGTGCAAATCCTCCTGATCCTGTTGGCCGGGTACTTCGCCCAGCGCTTCGTCGCGAAATGTCTGACCCGTCTCGGTGAGCGTTACCCGTTCCCGCCGCAGTTGTTGATGCCGCTGCGGGGCGGTTTGCGCTGGTTGATCATGGGCAGCGCGCTGATTTTCGTCCTGGAGCGACTTGGTGTATCGGCCACGGTGCTCTGGACCGCGTTGTCCGGTTTCGTCGCGGTGGCGGCGGTGGCGTTTTTCGCCATGTGGAGCGTGCTGTCGAACCTGCTGTGCGCGATATTGATCTTTACCGTCGGCCCGTTTCGCATAGGTGACGTGGTCGAGTTGGTGGACACCACCGACAAACCCGGCGTCAAAGGCCGGGTGGTGGCGATCAATCTCCTGTACACCACGCTGATCGAGGCTGAAGAGCTCGGCACGGGCAGCGCCATGGTGCAGGTGCCCAACAGTTTGTTCTTCCAGCGTTCGGTGCGGCGCTGGCGCGGGACGGATGTGTTTCCTTCCAGCGGGTTTGAAAAGTAAACCTTCTGCTGCCTGATACACCGCCATCGTCGGATCGCCGCCCGGAGCAAGCCCGCTCCCACAGTTGATCTTCAGCGAACCTGAGAGCCCTGTGGGAGCGAGCTTGCTCGCGATGAGGCCCTCAAACCCTGAACGCTGGTCGGCCGTCACCATGTCCTGCAAAAAATCGATAGTCATCCACCCAAAGCCGCATTAGCTTAGACGTCTGTCACGAGTCTGAGTCGAGGTGTGCAATGGAGCTTCAAACATGGCTGGCTTTTTTTGCCGCCTGCTGGGTAATCAGCCTGTCCCCCGGTGCCGGCGCCATTGCGTCGATGTCCAGCGGCCTGCAATACGGCTTCTGGCGCGGCTACTGGAATGCCCTGGGTCTGCAATTGGGCCTGGCTTTGCAGATCGCCATCGTCGGTGCCGGTGTCGGCGCCATTCTCACGGCTTCGGCCACAGCCTTCTATGCAATCAAATGGTTTGGCGTGGCGTATCTGGTCTACCTCGCGATCAAGCAATGGCGGGCGCTGCCCAGCGATATGAGCGATGACGCGGCAGTGCGCCAGATCGGCAAGCCGATGGCCCTGGTGTTCCGTGGTTTCCTGGTGAACATCAGCAACCCCAAGGCGCTGGTGTTCATGCTGGCGGTGTTGCCGCAGTTCATCGACCCCCATGCTCCACTGCTGATTCAGTATCTGGTGATCGGCGTGACCATGGTCTGCGTCGACCTGATCGTCATGGCCGGCTACACCGGTTTGGCGTCCAAAGTGCTGCGTCTGCTGCGCACACCGAAACAGCAAAAACGCATGAACCGGACCTTTGCCGGGCTGTTCATCGGGGCGGCAGCGTTCATGGCGACGCTGCGCAGAGCCGCAGTCTAAACCGACAGAAACCCCAAAAGGCGACCCATGCGGTCGCCTTTTTCATTGACGAATCAGTACCTTGGAGAACCCGCGATTTCGCAGGGAGGCCCAACAAGGCTTGAGCGAAATCCGTTGGGCGTTAACAATATGTAACTTCGTTTTTCAAATTGAGATTCATTCATGATTGCCCCCACCCGTTTCCTGGCCTGGCTGTTGCTGCCGCTGTTCGCGGCGTGCAGCTTTCAACTGCTGGCCGCCTCCGCAGAAGGTGCGCCGCAGGCGCTGCACTTGCTCGATTACATCGGCGCGGATTACCCGGACACGGTGCAGGCGGGCAGCATCACGAATCAGGCCGGATTTCGCGCGCAGCAAGAGTCGGTCAAGACGCTGGGAAGTCTGATTGCAGCCATGCCAGCCATACCGGAAAAAGCTGCGCTGGAGCAAAGCCTGACCTCGCTGGGAAACTCCATCGGCGCCCGTCAGGACGGTGCCGAGGTCACTCGCCAGACCCGGCAACTGGGTGCGAAGCTGGCCGTGGCCTATGAAGTCAGCCAGGCCCCGGTCATTACGCCGGACCCGTCGCGTGGGGCGCCGCTGTACGCCCAGCATTGCTCGGTCTGCCATGGCGACACGGGGGCTGGCGACGGCCCGGCAGGTGTTGGCATGACGCCACCGCCGTCCAACCTGCGCGATACCACTCGGCTGGATCGCCTGAGCCTCTACGCGATCTACAGCACCTTGGGCCTGGGTGTCGAAGGGACTGACATGCCAGCCTTTGCCGATCAAATGGATGATCGTCAGCGTTGGGACCTGGCCACCTATATCGCCAGCTTCAGTGTCGACCTGGCGACAGCCAATGCTGACAAAACCTACAACATCGCCGACCTGGCCCGTCAGACTCCGGCCGAAGTACAGTCCGCTGAAGGCTCGCAAGCCGCTGCGACGTTTCGTGCCCAACGGGCGCAACCGCCGCAGGTCAAGCGTGGCCCGGCACAATTGCTCGACTACACCGCGGCCACTCTGGACAAGAGCATCGCGGCGTATCGTGCCGGTGAGCATGATCAGGCTTATGACTTATCGGTAGCAGCGTATCTGGAAGGTTTCGAGCTGGTTGAAAGTTCGCTGGATAACATTGACGCCAACGTGCGTAAAGACACTGAAAAATCCCTGATGGCCTACCGTCAGTCGTTGCAGGACGGCCTGCCGGTGAACGACGTCGAACAGCGCCTGGACGCGGCCAAGGCCAGGTTGAAGGCGTCGGCCGGTCTGCTGGGCAACGACGGTTTGAGTTGGTCGTTGAGTTACATTTCCGGCTTGCTGATTCTGCTGCGCGAAGGTCTTGAAGCGATTCTGGTGCTGGCGGCAATCCTGGCTTTCCTGCGTAACACAGGTCAACAGACGGCGGTGCGCAGCGTTAACGTCGGCTGGGGCCTGGCGTTTGTGGCGGGGCTGGGTACCTGGGCGCTGGCAGCCTATGTGATCGATGTCAGCGGTTCGCAGCGCGAATTGCTGGAAGGCGCGACGGCGTTGTTTGCCAGCGTCATGGTGCTGTGGCTGGGCGTGTGGATGCATGACCGTCGTCACGCGGCGGCCTGGCAGGATTACATCAAGACCAGCCTGGTGGGCGGCGGCGGGCGCTTGGGCTTCGCGACCCTGGCGTTTTTCTCGGTGTATCGCGAATTGTTCGAAGTGATTCTGTTCTACGAAACCCTGTGGCTGCAGGCCGGTCCCGCGGGACACAACGCGGTGCTGGCCGGTGGTGCGACCGCTGTGGTGATGCTGACTGGTCTGGCCTGGGTGATTTTGCGCGGTTCGGCGAAGTTGCCGCTGGCGCTGTTCTTCAGCATCAACGCCGGTCTTTTGTGCGCCTTGTCGGTGGTGTTTGCCGGGCATGGCGTGAAAGCGCTGCAGGAAGCCGGGATCTTCGGTACGCGACCGGTGCCGTTCTTTGACTTTGAATGGTTGGGAATCCATGCCGATGCGTATTCGCTGAGTGCTCAGGCCGTGGCGATTGCAGCGATCATCGTGTTGTATGGCCGCAGCCGGGTGGCTGAGAAGCAGCGCGTGCAGGTTTCTTAAACGGCATTCGCTTCGCTCACTTTCGCGGGCAAGCCACGCTCCCACAGGTTTAGCGTTAACCTGTGGGAGCTGGCTTGCCCGCGATGCTTTTCAACAGAGGAAAAACCAATGCGTGTGTGGATCGATGCCGACGCCTGTCCGCGGGCGGCCAAGGACCTGGTGGTGAAGTTCGCCCTCAAGCGCCAGTTCGAAGTGGTGCTGGTGGCCGGGCAGCCGCAGATCAAACCGGGGCTGGCACTGGTCAAGCTGATCGTGGTGCCGACCGGCCCGGATGCAGCGGACGACTATCTGGTGGAATACGCGGTGCCTGGTGAGCTGGTGATTTGCAGCGATGTGCCATTGGCCGACCGTCTGGTGAAGAAGGGCGTGGCAGCGCTCGATCCACGAGGCAAGGAGTTTGATGCGCAGAACATGGGGGAGCGGCTGGCCGTGCGCAACCTGTTCACCGATTTGCGCGAGCAGGGGCAAGCGGGCGGGGGGCCAGCGCCGTTCGGCGACCGTGAAAAGCAGGCGTTTGCCAATGCGCTGGACCGGATCCTCACCCGGCTGGCCCGCAAACTGTAGGAGCGAGCTTGCTCGCGATGGACGTCAACGATGACGAGTGCTGGCTGGATGAACGCGGCGCTCTCACGTCTTTCGCGAGCAAGCTCGCTCCTACAGTCCTGAACAGTGTCAGGCATCGCTTTCGTGGGTCAGCTCCAGTACCCGGTCTACCAGCTTGTTGATCCCCGACGCCGCTTCGCTGATCGATTGCGCCAGCATGTAAGCCGGGGTGCTCACCAGTTTGCGTGCCTTGTCTTCGACGATGTCACTGACCGCGCAATCGGTATGGGTTGCGCCCATCTTGTTCATCGCGGCAGCGGTGTCGGTGTCATTGCCAATGGTGCAGGTCACGCCCGGGCCGTAGATTTTTGCCGCCAGGGCAGGGGAAATGCACATCAATCCCACCGGTTTGCCGGCCTCGGCAAAGGCTTCGGTCAGTGCCAGGACATCCGGTTGAACGGTGCAGCCGGCGCCTTCGATGGCGAAGCTGGACAGGTTCTTGGCCGAGCCGAAGCCGCCGGGCACGATCAACGCATCGAACTCATCGACGTTCGCGTCACGGATATCCTTGATGTTGCCCCGGGCAATCCGCGCCGATTCCACCAGCACGTTGCGCGACTCGGGCATTTCTTCGCCGGTCAGGTGGTTGATCACATGCAACTGCGCGATGTTCGGTGCGAAACACTGTACCTGGGCACCGCGCTGGTCCAGGCGCAGCAGGGTGATAACACTCTCGTGGAGCTCGGCGCCGTCGTATACGCCACAACCGGAAAGGATCACTGCAACTTTTTTGCTCATGGGCTTTTCTCCAGATTCATGGCGTTAAATGTCCACTAATTTGTCACTCGTTGCCATAGGGTTAATTCACGGTTACACATAGCATCTGTCCTCAAGATTCCGGTCAGGGCGCGTCATGGACCTCATTCTGTATGCGGTTCCGTTTTTCTTTGTGCTGATCGCTGTCGAGTTGCTGGCCGACCGTTGGCGCGGGGTGAGCAATTATCGGGTGGCGGACGCGATCAACAGCATCAGCACCGGCGTGCTGTCGACCACCACGGGTCTGTTGACCAAGGGTGTGGGTCTGGTGACCTATGCGTTTGCCCTCAAGCATCTGGCACTGTTCGAGCTGTCGGCCGACAGCGTCTGGACCTGGGTGTTTGCCTTTGTCTTCTACGACTTCTGCTACTACTGGCTGCACCGCTTGGGCCATGAGCGCAACATTCTCTGGGCCGCCCATTCGGTGCATCACCAGAGCGAGGACTACAACCTGTCCACGGCGTTGCGCCAGACCAGTACCGGATTCCTGTTGAGCTGGATCTTCTATCTGCCGATGGCAGTGTTCGGCGTGCCGCTGCTGGTGTTCGTCAGCGTCGCGGCGCTGAACCTGCTGTACCAGTTCTGGGTGCACACGCGGCATATTCCCAAGCTTGGCTGGTTCGAATGGTTCTTTGTCACGCCGTCCAATCATCGGGCTCACCATGCACAGAACGCTCTCTACATGGATCGCAACTACGGCGGCGTGTTCATTATTTGGGATCGTCTGTTTGGCTCGTTCCAGGAAGAAGACGACAACGAACCAGTGATCTTTGGCGTGACCACGCCGCTGGCGAGCTGGAATCCCGTGTGGGCGAACGTGCAGTTCTACGCGCAGTTGTGGACAGATGCCCGGCGTGCCGAAAGCACCTGGGACAAGCTGCGGATCTGGTTCATGCGTACCGGCTGGCGCCCGGCGGACGTGGCGGCCAAATACCCGATGAATAAGCCGGACCTGAGCCAGTTCCGTAAATTCGAAGTAGCACTGGACGGGCGTCAGCAGCTCTACGTCCTTTTGCAGTTCTGCGTCTATATCGCGCTGGGCAGTTACTTGATGAATCTTGAACCGAAGCTGCCAGTCGCTGCCCTGGTGTTGGGCTGGGGAGCGGTGGCGTTCGGTCTGTTTGTGCTGGGCGTGGCCCTGGAGAATCGCCCGTGGGCGTTGAAGCTGGAGCTGGCGCGGCTGGCGTTGAATCTGCCATTGGTATGGCTGGCCCCGGTGGTGGGGCTGTGGCCGGCCAGCGCCGTGGGCTGGGTCGGCCTGCTCAGTTACAGCCTGATGAGCGGCATCGGTCTCTATTGCTGCAGAAACCGCATCACTCGGTTGGTGTCGTAGGGCCTTCGGTATTGGTCCGCACAGCTTTCAGGGCTTGTTCGTCGGCGTAGACCTGCTTGGCCAGGCGGGCATTCTTGAAGCGCCGGCGCAGCCACAGTACGAAGCCCAGGACCAGCAGCGCACCGAGCACCCATAGTTCGTACTTCTTCACACTGCCGAGCATGCCTTCGAGCACTGCGCCGAAATGGTACGCGGCCGCTGCCAGTGCGGCAGCCCAGATCGCCGCGCCAATGCCGTTGAGCAGCAGGTAACGACCCGGCGGATAGCCCGACAGCCCGATGGCTACCGGCATGACCGTACGCAAACCGTAGACGAAGCGGAAGCTCAGTACCCAGATGTCCGGATGCTTGCGAATGTGTTCCAGCGCGCGATCACCCATCATTTGCCAGCGCGGCTTGCGCGCCAGCAACTTGCGGCCGTGTTTGCGCCCCAGGAAATACCACAGTTGGTCGCCGGCATAGCTGCCGAAGAAGGCCACGACCACCACCAGGTTGATGTCCATGTATCCACGGAACGCGAGGAAGCCCGCGAGTACCAGAATGGTTTCGCCTTCGAAGAACGTGCCTAGAAAAAGGGCAAAGTAGCCGAAGTCATGCAGAAATTGTTGGAGCATTGTCTGGGTGCTGGCGAAATGAACGCGCAGCCTAACCCTTCGGACACATTCAGGAAAGTGTCCAAATGTGTCTCGACGTGAACATTTCCTACAACGACAATGGAATGCGGCTACCTGTCACAGGGGTGCACACAACTGTCACACGTTCGTCATAATGGCCGCTTATAACTGTCACGCTCGCCCGTAAGCGCGGGCTCAGGAGTCTGCCGTGAGCTTTACCCCCGCCAACCGTTTGTTCCCCGCAACCCGCCTGCGCCGTAACCGTCGTGACGACTTCTCGCGTCGTCTGGTCCGTGAAAACGTCCTGACCGTCGATGACCTGATCCTGCCGGTGTTCGTGCTGGACGGTGAAAACCGTCGCGAAGCGGTGGCCTCGATGCCGGGCGTCGAACGCCTGACCATCGATCTGTTGCTGGAAGAAGCGGCCAAGTGGGTCGAATTGGGGATTCCGGCACTGGCGCTGTTCCCGGTGACGCCATCGGAACTCAAGTCGCTGGATGCCGCCGAAGCGTGGAACCCGGAAGGCATCGCCCAGCGCGCGACCCGCGCATTGCGTGCGCAATTCCCTGAGCTGGGCGTGATCACCGACGTCGCTCTGGACCCGTTCACCACCCACGGCCAGGACGGCATTCTGGATGAAGTAGGCTACGTGCAGAACGACATCACCGTCGACGCACTGGTCAGGCAAGCCCTGTCCCACGCCGAAGCCGGCGCTCAGGTCGTGGCGCCATCGGACATGATGGACGGTCGCATCCAGGCGATCCGCGAAGCCCTCGAAGTGGCCGGTCACGTCAATGTACGGATCATGGCCTACTCGGCGAAATACGCCAGCGCCTATTACGGCCCGTTCCGCGATGCGGTCGGTTCGGCTCTGAACCTGGGCAAGGCCAACAAGGCCTCCTATCAGATGGACCCGGCCAACAGCAATGAAGCCCTGCACGAAGTGGCGGCAGACTTGTCAGAAGGTGCAGACATGGTCATGGTCAAGCCAGGCATGCCGTACCTGGACATCCTGTGCCGTGTAAAAGAAGAATTCAAAGTGCCGACGTTTGTTTATCAAGTCAGCGGCGAATACGCCATGCACATGGCGGCGATCCAGAATGGCTGGTTGAGCGAAGGGGTTATCCTCGAGTCGCTGACCGCTTTCAAACGTGCAGGGGCAGATGGCATCCTGACGTACTTTGCCGTTCGTGCCGCTCAATTGTTACGAGAGCAAAAATAGCCCTCCCAGGAACATTCGATGAATACCGAAGTACTCACTGAAGTTGCCGTAAAAGACGCTCAACCCGTTGTGGAGCAAGTTGACGAGACCCCGCCGGAGCTGGAGCCAGCTCCGCCCGCGGCGGTAGTCGAAACAACTGCGACAGTGCCGGCGGTGGCCATTCCTGGCCTGGATGACAGCAGCCTGTACATCCACCGCGAGCTCTCGCAACTGCAGTTCAACATCCGCGTGCTGGAGCAGGCGCTGGACGAGTCCTATCCGTTGCTGGAGCGGCTGAAGTTTCTGCTGATCTTCTCCAGCAACCTGGACGAGTTCTTCGAAATTCGTGTCGCCGGCCTCAAGAAGCAGATCACCTTCGCCCGTGAACAGGCCGGCGCCGATGGTCTGCAACCGCATCAGGCACTGGCCCGCATCAGCGAACTGGTCCACGGTCACGTTGATCGCCAGTACGCGATCCTCAACGACATTCTGCTGCCGGAGCTGGAAAAACATCAGGTCCGCTTCATCCGTCGCCGTTACTGGACGACCAAACTCAAAACCTGGGTGCGTCGTTATTTCCGCGACGAGATCGCGCCGATCATCACCCCGATCGGCCTCGACCCGACGCACCCGTTCCCGTTGCTGGTGAACAAGAGCCTGAACTTCATCGTCGAGCTCGAAGGCATCGACGCCTTCGGTCGCGACTCCGGTCTGGCGATCATCCCGGCGCCACGCCTGTTACCGCGCATCATCAAGGTGCCGGAAGAAGTTGGTGGCGCTGGCGACAACTATGTATTCCTGTCGTCGATGATCCACGCCCACGCCGATGACCTGTTCCAGGGGATGAAGGTCAAGGGCTGCTACCAGTTCCGCCTGACCCGTAACGCCGACCTGGCGCTGGACTCCGAAGATGTAGAGGACCTGGCCCGCGCCTTGCGCGGCGAGCTGTTCTCCCGTCGTTACGGTGACGCAGTACGTCTGGAAGTGGCCGACACCTGCCCGAAACACCTGTCCGACTACCTGCTCAAGCAGTTCAACCTGAGCGAGAGCGAGTTGTATCAGGTCAACGGTCCGGTGAACCTGACGCGGCTGTTCAGCATCACCGGCCTGGACAGCCAGCGCGAGCTGCAATACCTGCCGTTCACCCCGCAGATCCCGAAACTGCTGCAGAACAGCGAGAACATCTTCAGCGTGATCAGCAAGCAGGACATCCTGCTGCTGCACCCGTTCGAGTCGTTCACCCCGGTGGTGGACCTGCTGCGCCAGGCCGCCAAGGACCCACACGTGCTGGCGGTGCGCCAGACCCTGTACCGTTCCGGCGCCAACTCGGAAATCGTCGATGCGCTGGTGGATGCCGCGCGTAACGGCAAGGAAGTCACGGCGGTGATCGAACTGCGTGCGCGCTTCGACGAAGAATCCAACCTGCAACTGGCCAGCCGGCTGCAAGCGGCCGGTGCAGTGGTGATCTACGGTGTGGTCGGCTTCAAGACCCACGCCAAGATGATGCTGATCTTGCGCCGCGAGGCCGGCGAGATCGTGCGTTACGCGCACTTGGGCACCGGTAACTACCACGCCGGCAACGCCCGCCTGTACACCGACTACAGCCTGCTGACCTCCGACGACGCCCTGTGCGAAGACGTCGGCAAACTGTTCAGCCAGTTGATCGGCATGGGTAAGACGTTGCGCATGAAGAAATTGCTGCACGCGCCGTTCACCCTGAAAAAGGGCATGCTCGACATGATTGCCCGCGAAACACAGTTCGCCCTCGACGGCAAACCGGCGCACATCATCGCCAAGTTCAACTCGCTGACCGATCCGAAGATCATCCGCGCGCTGTACAAGGCCAGCCAGTCGGGTGTGCGCATCGATCTGGTGGTGCGTGGCATGTGCTGCCTGCGGCCTGGCATTGCCGGGGTCTCGCATAACATCCACGTGCGTTCGATCATCGGCCGCTTCCTGGAGCACACCCGGGTCTTCTACTTCCTCAACGGTGGCGATGAGCAGATGTTCCTCTCCAGTGCCGACTGGATGGAGCGCAACCTCGACAAGCGCGTCGAGACCTGCTTCCCGGTGGAAGGCAAGAAGCTGATCATGCGGGTCAAGAAAGAGCTGGAGCTGTATCTGACCGATAACACCCACAGCTGGAGCCTGCAGTCGGACGGCCGTTACATCCGTAACACGCCGACCGGCAACCAGAACCCGCGTAGCGCCCAGGCGACATTGCTGGAACGTTTGGGCAGCCCGATCCTGGCGGTTCGTTAACGCCAGGGAGCCTGTGGGGGGCGAGCTTTTGTGGCGAGGGGGCTTGCCCCCGTTCGGCTGCGTAGCAGTCGTAAAATATTGCACGCGGCTTACCTGACACGGCATGACCACAGGTTTTGGGGTCGCTTCGCGACCCAACGGGGGCAAGCCCCCTCGCCACGAAAGCCCATTCCCTTAGGGGGCTGCATTGTTTGCTGAATCGCGGCACAAAAAAAGGCCTTCCGAAGAAGGCCTTTTTCAATTTCAGCGCACGGTCAGCACGATGTCGACCCGGGTCAGCCATTGCGCTTCAATTTCAAAGTCGGCCTGGGTCAGCTGGTTTTCGTCCAGCCAGTTTTCCGGGAACACCACTTCCAGGCTATTGCCATAGGCGTTCAGTTCCACCTGTGGCATTTGCTGGGTACCGCGGATGTGGTGGAACAGGATCGCGAAGCGCAGCAACACGCACAGGCGAATCAGCTTGGTGCCGTCCTCGCCGAACTCGGCGAACTTGTCCTTGGGAATGTTGCGTCGGTGGCCGCGTACCAGAAGCGCGAGCATCAACTGGTCTTCGCGGGAGAACCCGGCGAGGTCCGAGTGCTCGATCAGGTAGGCACCGTGCTTGTGGTACTGGTAGTGAGCGATATCCAGGCCCACTTCATGGACCTTGGCCGCCCAGCCGAGCAGTTCGCGCCAGACGCCGTCTTCCAGATCCCAGTCCTCGGCCACCTGATCGAACGCATGCAGCGCCTTGCGCTCGACCCGTGCCGCCTGTTCCTGATCGACGTGGTAGCGCCCCATCAGCGAAGTGAGGGTGCGTTCACGCACGTCTTCGTGATGATGGCGGCCCAGCAAGTCATAGAGCACGCCTTCGCGCAGGGCGCCTTCGCAGTGATCCATGCGTTGCAGTTCGAGGGAGTCGAAGATCGCTTCGAGAATCGCCAGGCCGGCCGGGAAAATCGCCCGGCGATCCGGCTTGATACCTTCGAAATCGATTTTCTCGACGTCACCCATCTTGATCAGTTTGCGCTTGAGCCAGGCCAGGCCCTCGGCATTGACCTCGCCCGAGCCTTGACCGCCGGCCTTCAGCGCCAGGCCGATGGCACGGATGGTACCCGAGGAGCCGATGGCTTCATCCCAGGTCAGGCGGTGCAGGGCGTGCTCGATGCTCATGATCTCCAGTCGCGCCGCGGTGTACGCCTGGGCGTAACGGGCCGGGGTGATCTTGCCGTCCTTGAAATAACGCTGGGTGTAGCTGACACAGCCCATTTGCAGGCTTTCGCGCAGCAACGGTTCGAAGCGCTGGCCGATGATGAACTCGGTACTGCCACCGCCAATGTCGGCCACCAGGCGTTTGCCCGGTGTGTCGGCGAGGGTGTGGGACACGCCGAGGTAGATCAGACGTGCTTCTTCACGACCGGAGATGACTTCAACCGGATGGCCGAGGATTTCTTCGGCGCGGCTGATGAATTCGGCACGGTTGCGGGCTTCACGCAGGGCGTTGGTGCCGACGATGCGCACGGCGCCGGTGGGCATACCGCTGATCAGCTGGGCGAAGCGCTTGAGGCAATCGAGCCCGCGCTGCATGGATTCTTCATTGAGGTGGCGCTCTTCGTCGATGCCCGCGGCCAGCTGAACCTTCTCCCCGAGACGCTCGAGAATACGGATCTCGCCGTTCTGGGCCTTGGCCACGACCATGTGAAAGCTGTTGGAGCCCAGGTCGATTGCGGCGATCAGGGACAGATTCTTGGCTTGGGATTGCGGCATGGTCAGGGGATCTCGGTCGATAACCTCGACATCGTGCCACGATCAAAGGCTGCCGCCAACGCGTAGGAGCTGCCAAAGGCTGCGATCTTTCACCATGGGGCTCTAGTGGTGCGGCCACTGGCCTCTTCGCGGGCAAGCCCGCTCCCACAGGTTTTTGCAGCGAATACGCAATCGTATTCCAGTAGAGGACCCTGTGGGAGCGGGCTTGCCCGCGAAGACGGCGTCAAGAGCACCGCAGATCTTCAGACCGCCGCTTCGACCGTGCCAATGAAATTCGCGAGCTCCGCCGTCTGCGGGTTGGCGAACAACACCTTCGGATCGCCTGTTTCATGCACCTTGCCCTGGTGCATGAACACCAGTTTGTCTCCAACCTCCCGGGCGAAGCGCATTTCGTGGGTGACCATGATCAGCGTCATGCCTTCCCTGGCCAGTTGCCGGACCACACTCAGCACTTCGTTGACCAGTTCCGGGTCCAGCGCCGAGGTGATTTCGTCGCATAGCAAAACCTTTGGCGACATCGCCAGTGCCCGGGCAATCGCTACCCGCTGTTGCTGCCCGCCGGACAGGCGATCAGGGAAGGCATCGAACTTTTCCCCCAGCCCGACCCTCTCCAGCATCTGCCGCGCCAGTTCGGTGGCCTTGGCTTTCGGTACTTTCTGCACCACTTGCGGCGCGAGCATGACGTTCTCGCCGACGGTCAGGTGCGGGAACAGATTGAACTGCTGGAACACCATCCCGACTTTCTGCCGCAGGCTGCGCAGATCGGCGCGGGCGGCGTCGAGGTACTCGCCGTCGACTTCGATCACGCCGTCGTTGATCGACTCCAGGCCGTTGAGGGCGCGCAGCAGGGTGGACTTGCCCGAGCCGCTGCGACCGATGATCGCCACCACCTGGCCTTCCTCGATGCTCAGGTCGATGCCTTTGAGCACATGGTGATCGCCGTAATATTTATGCAGGGCGGAAATTCTAAGCAGAGGCATGCAGTCTCCTTTCCAGGTATCGCGCACTGAGCGACAAGGGGTAGCAGAGCAGGAAGTAGCCGAGGGCGACGAGGCCGTAGACCATGAAAGGTTCGAAGGTGGCGTTGGCGAGCATGCCGCCGGTCTTGGTCAGCTCGGTGAAGCCAATGATCGAGGTGACGGCGGTGCCTTTGACCACTTGCACCGAGAAGCCCACAGTCGGCGCCACGGCGATGCGCAATGCCTGTGGCAGGATCACATGGCGTAATTGTTCCAGCGGGTTCAGCGCCAGGCTCGATGAGGCCTCCCACTGGCCGTTGGGAATCGAATCGACGCAACCGCGCCAGATCTCCGCCAGATAGGCACTGGTGAACAACGTCAGTGCAATCGCCGCCGCCATCCACGGCGAAATCTCTATCCCGGCCAACGCCACGCCGAAAAACACCAGGAACAGCTGCATCAATAGTGGTGTGCCCTGAAACAGTTCGATGTAGGTGCGGGCGAAACTGCGCGGCAGGGATTTATCCGAGATGCGCATGACCATGATCAGCAAGCCAATCAGTCCGCCGCCAACGAACGCCACCAGCGACAGCGCCAGCGTCCATTGCAGGCCCGTGAGCAGGTTGCGCACGATGTCCCAGAAGGTGAAGTCGCTCATCGGCTGCTCCTTGCAATGAAGCGGTGGCCGATCCAGTTCAGTAACTGACGGATCAGCAGTGCCATGCACAGGTACAACAGCGTGGTCAGGGCGTAGGTTTCAAAGGCGCGGAAGTTGCGCGATTGAATGAAGTTGGCGGCGAAGCTCAGCTCCTCGGTGGCGATCTGCGAACACACCGCTGAACCGAGCATGACGATGATGATCTGGCTGCTCAGGGCCGGCCAGACTTTGCCCAGTGCCGGCAGCAGCACCACATGGCGGAATGCTTCGAGGCGCGTCATCGCCAGTGCCGCCGCGGCTTCCAGCTGACCCCGGGGGATCGCCTGGATGCCGGCGCGGATGATCTCGGTGGAATAGGCGCCGAGGTTGATGACCATCGCCAGCACCGCCGCCTGCCATTCGGAAATCTGCACGCCCAGAGACGGCAAGCCGAAGAAGATGAAAAACAACTGCACCAGGAATGGCGTGTTGCGGATCAACTCGACGTAGACCGCGAAGATCCCCGCGAAAGGCCGGATGTTCCACGCCCGCACCAGCGCCCCGACGATGCCCAGTCCCACGCCGAGCACAGCGCCGATGGCTGTCAACTCAAGGGTGAACAGCGCACCGCGCAGCAATAGATCGGTGTTGTTCACCACTGGCAGGAAATCGAACTGATAAGCCATAAAACGTCTCCAGCGCGCCGTATCAGAGATCGGCCGGCAGTGGCTCTTTCAACCAGGTCAGGGCGTTCTTTTCCAGCGCACCGTCGCTCTTGGCGGTCACGAGGATCTGGTTGACCTTGTCCAGCAGCGCCGGCTCGTTCTTGTTCACGCCCACATAGACAGGTGAATCCTTGAGCTTCACTTTCAGCGCCGGTACGCGTTTCGGGTTCTTCTCGCTGATGGCGACCATCACCACGTTGCCGCTGGCGATCAGGTCGACTTGCCCGGCCAGGTACGCGGCGATGGTCGAGTTGTTGTCTTCGAAACGCTTGATGGTCACGCCTTCGGGGGCGACCTTGGTCAGCTCGATGTCTTCGATGGCGCCGCGAGTGACGCTGATGGTTTTGCCCTTGAGACCGTCCAGACCTTTGATGTCGGCGTCTGGCGGACCGAACACGGCGAGGTAGAACGGCGCGTAGGCGCGGGAGAAGTCGATGACTTTTTCGCGCTCCGGGTTCTTGCCGAGGCTGGAGATCACCAGGTCGACCTTGCCGGTGGTGAGGAACGGGATGCGGTTGGTGCTGTTGACCGGCGTCAGTTCGAGTTTGACCTTGAGCTGGTCAGCCAGCAGTTTTGCGGTGTCGATATCGAGGCCGCGGGGTTTCATGTCCGGGCCGACCGAGCCGAAGGGCGGGAAGTCCTGGGGCACGGCCACCTTGAGGACGCCGCGCTTGACCACATCCTCCAGGCCGTCAGCGTAGGCGGGTGCCTGGCTCAGCATCAGGCTGGCAAACAGTGCAGCGAGGAGGGCGCGGTAACGCTGGGTCATGGCAAATCTCCGAATCGGCAAGAAGTGATTTCTGCGGATCGACTGAGCATGGGCCATGCCAACTTAGGGTTTTGGGGGCGCCAGAGCGCGGTTTTGCTGGTGTCGATCGGTCTTACTGGTCTGAACAGTCAGGTTGCATTTCGCACCCCGATAGCGCAGCCAGGTAAATCACCGAACCCCCATGGGGCACGACTTGCCGGGCGTCGCGAATAGCTTTACAACTGAGCGCACATTGGCCTGGTTCGTCTGGAAAACCATGAACTCGATCTCCCGCGCGGTACCTGAAGTGGCGCTGCAAGCCATCCGCAAACTGATTACCGAACAGGGCTTCGGGCCGGGGGATGCCTTGCCCTCGCAACGGGACCTGGCAGTGCAATTGGGGGTCAGCCGGGCTTCCTTGCGCGAGGCGTTGTCGTCCCTGAGTGCGCTGGGCGTCATCAGCATCCAGCCGGGCAAAGGCGTGTTCGTGCAGGCGCCGGTGGAACTGCCGCGAGGCGATGCGCCGCTGAACTGGCCGTTCGCGGCGCAGGCTTCGCCGCTGGACATCTTCCAGTTGCGCTATGCGCTGGAGGGTTTTGCGGCGGGGGCGGCGGCGGTGAATCTGGGCAGCGCCGACCTCGATGCGCTGGAGGAAAACGTCGCCGCCATGCGCGAGCACTTGCGTGCCGGCGATTTCGACGCAGCGTCGCGGCTGGATTTCGAGTTTCATCGGCGCATCCTGCTCGCCAGTGGCAATCAGGCGATGTTGAGCATCCTCACCGCCAGCGCCGATATCTTTCTTGAGAGCCAGAAGTTACCGTTCATCCGGGCCGAGCGGGCCATGGAAACCTGGCAGGAACACCGAAAAATCCTCCGGGCGCTGGCGCGAGGGGCAGCTGGCGCCGCGCAAAAGGCCATGCAAGAGCACGTACGCAATGCAGCGTTGCGCACCGGAATCGCGTTCGTGGTTCCCGTCACTTCATGACGTGAGCTATACCCAAACTCATGAATCACCATAGCGAGACTCAATCATCTGCACCTTCCTGAACGAGGGAAGGGCGGCTATGATGGGCCACGTTTTTTTGCTTACAACCTGGAGAATTCCATGAGCAGCGATCTTATCAAACACGTTAGCGACGCTAGCTTCGAGGCCGACGTACTCAAGGCCGAAGGCGCTGTACTGGTCGACTACTGGGCTGAATGGTGCGGCCCTTGCAAAATGATCGCTCCGGTTCTGGACGAAATTGCCGAGACTTACAAAGGCAAGCTGACCGTTGCCAAGCTGAACATCGACGAAAACCAGGAAACCCCGGCCAAGCACGGCGTGCGCGGTATCCCGACTTTGATGCTGTTCAAGAACGGCAACGTTGAAGCGACCAAGGTCGGCGCGCTGTCGAAGTCGCAACTGGCTGCTTTCCTCGACGCCAACATCTAAGCGTCGCTGCAAAGTGTCTTGAAAAAGCCCCGCAAATAGCGGGGCTTTTTGCGTATTCAGGGCTAGACGCTCCTAAACTCAGGTGGTACATTCGGCCCCGCACTGGTTTCTCCATTGCCCCCTGCTAGCCGTCGCCGACGCACTCCTTTTCGAATAAGTACGCGATCCTGTCGCCTTCTCAGCGGCGCGGCCTCATTAAGCCAAAAGCTTAATTTCCCCCCTCCATAAATGATTACGTCATTCCTATATGAATCTGACTGAACTCAAGCAAAAGCCGATTACCGAACTGCTCGAATTGGCCGAACAGATGGGCATAGAAAATATGGCCCGTTCGCGCAAGCAGGACGTGATTTTCTCCCTGCTCAAGAAGCACGCGAAAAGCGGTGAGGAAATCTCCGGTGATGGCGTGCTGGAGATTCTCCAGGACGGCTTCGGCTTCCTGCGCTCCGCTGACGCTTCCTATCTCGCAGGCCCGGACGATATCTACGTCTCGCCGAGCCAGATCCGTCGTTTCAACTTGCGCACCGGTGACACCATCGTTGGCAAGATCCGCCCTCCAAAGGAAGGCGAGCGATATTTCGCACTGCTCAAAGTCGACACGATCAACTTCGACCGTCCGGAAAACGCGAAAAACAAGATTCTCTTCGAGAACCTGACCCCGCTGTTCCCGACCGTGCGCATGAAGATGGAAGCCGGCAACGGTTCCACCGAAGACCTGACCGGTCGTGTCATCGACCTGTGCGCCCCGATCGGCAAAGGCCAGCGCGGTCTGATTGTTGCACCGCCGAAAGCGGGCAAGACGATCATGCTGCAGAACATTGCCGCGAACATCGCGCGCAACAACCCTGAAGTTCACCTGATCGTGCTGCTGATCGACGAACGTCCGGAAGAAGTAACCGAAATGCAGCGCACCGTGCGCGGCGAAGTGGTTGCCTCGACGTTCGACGAACCGCCAACCCGCCACGTGCAGGTTGCCGAAATGGTGATCGAGAAGGCCAAGCGCCTGGTCGAACACAAGAAGGACGTGGTGATCCTGCTCGACTCCATCACTCGTCTGGCCCGTGCCTACAACACCGTGATCCCGAGCTCCGGCAAGGTATTGACCGGTGGTGTCGATGCCCACGCCCTGGAGAAACCGAAGCGTTTCTTCGGCGCCGCGCGGAACATCGAAGAAGGCGGCTCGCTGACCATCATCGCCACCGCGCTGGTTGAAACCGGCTCGAAGATGGACGAAGTGATCTACGAGGAATTCAAAGGCACCGGCAACATGGAACTGCCGCTGGATCGCCGTATCGCTGAAAAGCGCGTCTTCCCGGCCATCAACATCAACCGTTCCGGCACCCGCCGCGAAGAGTTGCTGACCGCCGACGACGAGCTGCAGCGCATGTGGATTCTGCGCAAGCTGCTGCACCCGATGGATGAAGTCGCTGCCATCGAGTTCCTGGTCGACAAGCTGAAAACGACCAAGACCAACGATGAGTTCTTCCTGTCGATGAAGCGCAAGTAAGTCGAGCAGGCACAAAAAGCCGGGGAAACCCGGCTTTTTGCTATCCGATTTTTGATCAGGTGGCAGTTCGTGGTTCTGAACCGAAGGGTTCGGCGCTAAACTGCCTGCCCCGAACGCCACGGCCAAAACGAGGCTCACGCATGCAGTATCGCGACTTGCGCGACTTTATCAGCGGCCTGGAACAGCGCGGTGAACTCAAGCGCATCCAGGTTCCGGTGTCCCCAGTGCTGGAAATGACCGAGGTTTGCGATCGCACCTTGCGCGCCAAAGGCCCGGCCCTGCTTTTCGAAAAGCCCACGGGTTATGACATCCCTGTGCTCGGCAACCTGTTCGGCACCCCCGAGCGCGTGGCGTTGGGCATGGGCGCCGAAGCGGTCAGCGAGCTGCGTGAAATCGGCAAGTTGCTGGCGTTCCTCAAGGAACCCGAGCCGCCAAAGGGGCTGAAAGACGCCTGGTCCAAGCTGCCGATCTTCCGCAAGATCATCTCGATGGCTCCCAAGGTCGTCAAAGACGCGATCTGCCAGGAAGTGGTCATCGAAGGCGACGACGTCGACCTGGCCATGTTGCCGGTGCAGACCTGCTGGCCGGGCGATGTCGGTCCGCTGATCACCTGGGGCCTGACCGTCACCAAGGGCCCGAACAAGGATCGCCAGAACCTCGGCATCTATCGTCAGCAAGTGATCGGCCGCAACAAGGTCATCATGCGCTGGCTGAGCCACCGTGGTGGTGCGCTGGATTTCCGCGAGTGGTGCGAGAAGCATCCCGGCCAACCGTTCCCGGTATCGGTCGCGCTGGGCGCCGACCCGGCGACTATCCTCGGTGCCGTGACCCCGGTGCCCGACAGCCTTTCCGAATACGCCTTCGCCGGCCTGCTGCGCGGTAACCGCACTGAGCTGGTGAAGTGCCGCGGCAACGACCTGCAAGTGCCGGCCACCGCCGAAATCATCCTCGAAGGCGTGATCCATCCGGGCGAGATGGCCGATGAAGGCCCGTACGGCGACCACACCGGTTACTACAACGAAGTCGACAGCTTCCCGGTATTCACCGTCGAGCGCATAACCCACCGGATCAAACCGATCTACCACAGCACCTACACCGGCCGTCCGCCAGATGAGCCGGCGATCCTCGGCGTGGCGTTGAACGAAGTGTTCGTGCCGATCCTGCAGAAGCAGTTCCCTGAGATCACCGATTTCTACCTGCCGCCCGAAGGTTGCTCGTACCGCATGGCCATCGTGACCATGAAAAAGTCGTACCCGGGCCACGCCAAGCGGGTAATGCTGGGTGTCTGGTCGTTTTTGCGACAGTTCATGTACACCAAGTTCGTTATCGTCACCGACGACGATATCAACGCCCGGGACTGGAACGACGTGATCTGGGCCATCACCACGCGCATGGACCCCAAGCGCGACACGGTGATGATCGACAACACGCCGATCGACTACCTGGACTTCGCTTCGCCGGTGTCCGGCCTGGGTTCGAAAATGGGCCTCGATGCCACGCATAAATGGCCGGGCGAAACCACCCGCGAGTGGGGCCGGGTCATCGTCAAGGACGATGCCGTGACCCAGCGGATCGATGCCATCTGGAATCAATTAGGAATAGATTGATGCGTGTAACCTTGCAGCCCTCCGGAGCAGTGCTTGAGATATTGCCCGGCGAGCGGATTCTCGATGGCGCACGGCGTTTGGGCTACGAATGCCCGCAAAGCTGCCGCAATGGTAATTGCCACGTGTGCGCGGCGCTGCTGGTGGAAGGCCGGGTCGAGCAGGCCGGCAATGTGCGTGACCATGGCGAGTTCTACACTTGCATAGCGGAGCCGCTGGAAGACTGCATCGTGCTGTGGGATGGCGTGCTCGCCTTGGGAGAACTGCCGGTGCGCAGCGTGTCGTGTCAGGTCATTGAGTGCAAGGACGTGGGCGGCGACACCTGGCGCGTGCGTCTGCGGGCTCCGGCCGGCAAGCCGCCGCGCTACCACGCCGGTCAGTACCTGATGATCGAGCGGGAGAACGGAGAAAAGTCCGCCTTCTCCCTGGCCTCGGCGCCGCATGCGGGGCGCGACCTGGAAATCCACGTACTGGCGCGTGAATCCAGTGCGCTGAGCCTGATCGAACAGCTCCAGCGCAACAGCATGGTGCGGGTCGAGTTACCATTTGGCGATACCCACCTGGAGGAGTTGCCGGACGGTCCTCTCGTGCTGATCGCCGCCGGCACCGGCATGGGCCAGATCCACGGCCTGATCGAACATTGCCGGGCCTCGGGTTTCAAGCATCCGGTGCATTTGTATTGGGGTGTGCGTCGTCCTGAAGATTTTTACCAGGTCGAGCATTGGGACGAATGGCTGAAATTGCCCAATCTGTTCCTGCACAAGGTCGTCAGCGATCAATGTGGCTGGAAGGGGCGTTGCGGCATGTTGCATGAAGCGGTCTGTGAAGACTTCCCTGATCTCAAGCCGCTGCACGTGTACGCCAGTGGCTCTCCGGCCATGGTCTACGGCACGCTGGATGCGCTGGTGGAAGCGGGGATGGACGCGCACCAGATGCGCGCCGACGTATTTGCCTACGCGCCTAGATCCTGATGCTACCCCCCCCTGTAGGAGCGAGCTTGCTCGCGATGGACTCAAGAGCG
>NZ_AKJL01000174.1 GCF_000282355.1 Pseudomonas sp. GM49 | reverse complement strand
GGAAGCCGCCGAACCAGCCGTTGCCGATGTGGTAGGGCAGCGACATCGAGGTGTAGCGGATGCGCGCCGGGAACAACTCCACCAACCACGCAGCAATCGGGCCGTAGACCATGGTCACGTAGACCACCAGGATGGTCAGCAGCAGCAACACCATCGGGTAGTTGGTCTTGGCCGGGTCGGCCTTCTCGGGGTACCCGGCGTCCTTGAGGGCGGTGGTCAGGGTGGCGGTAAAGGCGTCGTTTTTGGCCTTGAAGTCGGCGGCCGGCATGCCGGTGCCCTCGAAGCTCTCGATCACTTTGTCGCCAATGTGCACCTGCGCAACGGCGCCCGGGTCGGCGTTCACGTTCTGGTAGGGGATGGCCCTTTTGGCCAGCACGGTCTTGGCCAGGTCACAGGAGCTGGTGAATTTGGCCTTGCCCACCGGGTCGAACTGGAACGAGCACTGGCCGGGATTGGCGATTACCGTGACCGGATTCTTCTCCTGTGCAACGAAAACGTCAGGGTTACCGTATTGGGTCAACGCGTGGAAGATCGGGAAGTAAGTCAGTGCCGCGATAATGCAGCCGGCCATGATGATGCCCTTGCGACCAATGCGGTCGGACAGGCTGCCGAATATGACGAAGAACGGTGTGCCGATCAGCAGCGAGCCGGCAATCAGCAAGTTGGCGGTCTGCGGGTCGATCTTCAGCGTCTGCAGCAGGAAGAACAGCGCATAGAATTGCCCGGTGTACCAGACCACGGCCTGGCCGGCGGTGCCACCGAGCAGGGCCATGATCACGATCTTGAGGTTGTCCCAACGGGCGAAGGATTCGGTCAATGGTGCCTTGGAGGACTTGCCTTCGGCTTTCATTTTCTGGAACACCGGCGACTCGCTGAGCTGCAGGCGGATGTACACCGAGACAATCAACAACAGGATCGATAGCAGGAATGGAATCCGCCAGCCCCAGGCCTCGAAGGCTTCAGTGCCCAGCACAGTACGGCAGGCGAGGATCACCAGCAGTGACAGAAACAGGCCGAGGGTGGCTGTCGTCTGAATCCACGAGGTGAAATAGCCGCGTTTGCCCTTGGGCGCATGTTCGGCCACGTAAGTAGCTGCGCCGCCGTACTCACCGCCCAGCGCCAGGCCTTGCAACAGGCGCAGGCTGATCAGAATGATCGGCGCGGCTACACCGATGGTCGCGTAGCCCGGCAGCAAACCCACCACGGCCGTGGAGACGCCCATGATCACGATGGTGATGAGAAAGGTGTGTTTGCGTCCGATCATGTCGCCCAGCCGACCGAACACGATGGCGCCGAAGGGGCGAACGGCGAAGCCTGCGGCGAAGGCGAGCAGGGCGAAGATGAAGGAAGTCGTTTCGTTGACACCGGCGAAGAAGTGCTTGGCGATGATCGCCGCGAGGGAGCCGTACAGGTAAAAGTCGTACCATTCGAACACGGTGCCCAGGGACGAGGCGAAGATGACCTTGCGCTCCTCCCTGGTGATCCCGTGGTGGGGCGCGCTGCCCGTGGTTGCATTGTCGATTGCTGCCATGAGTTTTCTCCGTCTTGCTCTTGTTGTAGGCCGGAGTTCCCACTAACACTTACCCTACCCAGGCCCTGGGACTGATGTCATCGGATTACGGGTCTTGCATACAGGTTGACGCCTTGAAACGCTGCAAGGTTCCTAGAAGCATAATCACCTTGCGGCAGATATCCACTCGCCACTACGCCTTAGGTTGAAAGAGGGGAGATGACTGGCACAAAACCTGTAGGAGCGAGCCTGCTCGCGATGGTGTGTCAGCCGACACCAAGGTAGCTGACACACCATCGCGAGCAGGCTCGCTCCTACAGGGGATTTTGCGGGGTTTAAACGCGGAACTGGTCCATCAGACTCTGCTGCTGGTTCGCCAGGCTGTTGAGCGACTGGCTGACCCGCGCCGATTCATTGGCCTGGCCCGACAGCGACTCGGTCACGTCGCGAATGGTCGCCACGTTGTTGTTGATCTCCTCGGCCACCGCGCTTTGCTCTTCGGCGGCGCTGGCGATCTGCATGTTCATGTCGTTGATCACGGTCACTGCGTCACCGATCTGGCGCAGCGCCGTCACGGCCTGGCCAACCTGCTCGACGCTGCCCTGGGCCTGTCGATGGCTGTTGTTCATTGAACCCACCACCTCCTGGGTGCCGCTTTGCAGTTGTTCGATCACCAGACGGGTTTCTTCGACAGACTCCTGGGTACGCCGCGCCAGGTTGCGCACTTCATCGGCCACCACGGCAAAACCGCGTCCGGCTTCACCGGCACGGGCCGCTTCGATCGCGGCGTTGAGGGCCAGCAGGTTGGTCTGCTCGGCAATTGCACGGATCACTTCCAGCACCGTGCCGATCTTCTCGCTATTGGCGGCCAGGCCTTCGACCTGAACCATGGCCGCGCTCATGTCGGCGGCGAGGTTGTCGATGCTGGCGGTGGTGCGGTCGATCACGGTCAAACCCTGACGGGTCGCCTGATCGGCATCCCGCGCGGCATGGGCCGCTTGCGCGGCACTGCGGGCGACATCCTGGGCGGTGGCGCTCATTTCATGGGACGCAGTCGCCACCTGATCGACCTGCCGATATTGTTGCTCCATGCCGGCGCTGGTCTGGGTGGCGATGGCGGACGACTGGTCCGCCGTGCTGCGGGCGTCCTGCACCGAGCGTTTCACTTCGGCAATGATCGGTTGCAGCTTGTCGAGGAAGCGGTTGAACCAGCCGGCCAACTGGCCCAGTTCATCTTTTTTGTCGTAGGCCAGACGACGGGTCAGGTCACCTTCGCCGCTGGCGATGTCTTCGAGCATGTGCGCCACACCGAGGATCGGTTTGGTCACGCTGCGGGCCATCAGCCACACCAGAACAAGGCCAAGCAGTGCGGCGAGCCCCCCCAGGCCGAGCTCGACCAGCGTACCGGCGGTGTTGCTGTCATCCAGTTGCTTTTTCAGGGCTTCGGCCGGGCCGACCAGGACTTTCTCCGGCACGTCGAGCAACACGCCCCAGGACTTGCCGCCGGGAATCGGCTGGAACGGAGCCAGCACTTTCAGTTGCTGATTGCCGTGCAGGCTGGTGGTTTTGCTGCTGGCGGCGAGCATGCGCAGCAGTTCGGCACCGCTGGTCTTGTCCACGGCATCCAGGCGCTGGCTGAGTTTGCTGGCGTCCGGGCTGTAGCCGGCGAGCAGGCCGGCCGGGCTGATGATGCTGACGCTGGTCTGGCCGTCATAGAGTTTCTTGCTCGCGCCCAGGCTGACCGCTTGCAGGCTGTTGAGGTTGATGTCCACCGACAGCGAGGCGATGACCTTGCCGTTGACCATCAGCGGGAAAACGATGCTGGTCATCAGCACGTTCTGGCCGTCGATCTCATAGAAGTAGGGTTCGATCACGCACGGCTTGAGCGTGGCGCGCGGGCAGGTGAACCAGGCGTTGGCCGCTTCGCCGCTGGGGCCGGTGCTGGTGTCGGCCATGTCCTTTTCCGGCAGCGCCATGGACGTCACTTTGCCCGGCGTCGGCTGCGACCAGTAAAGGGCGAAACGGCCCTTTTCGTTGCTGCCCAGTTCGGCTTGGCCGGTGAACAGTTCGTCCTTGCCGTCCAGCCCATTGGGTTCGAACACCAGGGACAGGCCGAGCAGCTCCGGGTTGGCTTGCAGGGCCGACTTGACTTGGCGGGTCAGGTCCTCGCGCAGGTCGAAGGCATCGAGGAAGCGCTTCTCGGCCTGGTCGCGCAGGAACAACACCTGCCGCGAGAAGCCGTGGCCGTACTGATAGGCGTCCATGAACTGCTGGCGAATCCCCAGCGCCTGGTTTTCGCCCTGGGACTCGATCCGCGCCTGGGCCGCTTCAGTCAGCATCTCCATGCTCGAGGCTTTCACCAGCTCGGAACTGTGCTCCATGCGGTACAGCGAAAGACCCACCAGCAGGGTCACGATGCCCGCCAAGCACAGCCCGGCCAGCAGGGTGATTTTCCATTGAATGGAAAGTTGTCTGAGCGACATGGAGACGTCCTTATTCGATAAGTATCTGAGACTTTGCACTGTAGCGGCATAAAAGCAGCTTTCTTGAGCTGCAAGCGGGAAACACAAAAGCTTGCGGCTTGAGGCTTGCAGCTTGCCGCTGCTTCATTCAAAGTGCGCGCCCTCTAATAAAACCCATTCCTTTATCCGCTGGCGGCTCACGCAGACTGCCGGACGGAGTCTTTCCGTTTGTCTCGAGGTAACGAAATGAATGCAGTGATTGCCGCGGTCGGCATCATGCTGATCCTCAGCCTGTCCCGCGTGCACGTGGTGATCGCGCTGATCGTGGGTGCGCTGGTGGGCGGCTTGACTGGCGGCCTGGGCATCGACGCGACCCTCAAGGCCTTCAACAGTGGCCTTGGCGGCGGGGCGACCGTGGCATTGTCCTACGCCTTGCTCGGTGCTTTCGCCGTGGCCATTGCCAAGTCCGGCCTGGCCCACGCCCTGGCCGACAAGGCCCTGGCAATGGTCGACCGCCAGCACGCCAGCGGTGGCGGGCAGGTCAAATGGCTGCTGATCGGGTTACTGTGGGTGGTGGCCATCGCCTCGCAGAACATCCTGCCGATTCATATCGCCTTTATTCCGTTGCTGGTGCCGCCGCTTCTTTATGTATTGACCAAGCTGCAACTGGACCGTCGACTGATCGCCTGTGTGATGACCTTCGGCCTGATCACACCGTACATGTTCCTGCCGGTGGGCTTCGGCAACATCTTCCTGAATGAGATCCTGCTGGCCAACGTCGCCCGCAGCGGTGTGGACATCAGCGGCATCAATGTGACCCACGCCATGGGCATTCCGGCCCTGGGCATGGTGGCGGGCCTGCTGATCGCGCTTGTCAGCTACCGCAAGAAGCGGGTCTACGACCTGGCAAAGATCGAACAGGTCGAGCAAGTGGCGGTGCAATACAACCCGCTGAGCCTGATGGTGGCCGGCGTGGCCATCGCGGCGGCGTTCATTATCCAGTTGTTGCTGGATTCGATGATCATCGGTGCACTGGCCGGTTTCCTGATTTTCTCGGTATCGGGCATCGTCAAATGGCGCGACACCGACGACCTGTTCACCGAAGGCATGAAAATGATGGCGATGATCGGTTTCATCATGATCGCAGCCTCCGGGTTTGCCGAAGTGATGAAGGCCACCGGTGAGGTGCAGACGCTGGTCGAGTCGTCGGCGTCGTACATCGATCACAGCAAGGGCATCGGTGCCTTGCTGATGTTGCTGGTGGGGTTGCTGGTGACCATGGGCATCGGCTCTTCGTTCTCCACCGTGCCGATTCTGGCGGCCATCTTCGTGCCGCTGTGCGTGCAACTGGGCTTCAGCCCGTTGGCGATCGTGTGCATAGTCGGCACGGCCGGTGCCTTGGGCGACGCCGGTTCACCGGCTTCGGACTCGACCCTGGGCCCGACCTCCGGCCTGAACATCGATGGCCAGCACCATCACATCTGGGACACCGTGGTCCCGACTTTCCTGCACTACAACCTGCCGCTGCTGGTGTTTGGCTGGGTGGCAGCGATGGTCCTGTAACCAATTCCCTTCTGATCACCCTGGATCAAAATGTGGGAGCGAGCTTGCTCGCGATGGCGGTGAAACAGTCAGCATCCATGTGGCTGACACACCGCAATCGCGAGCAAGCTCGCTCCCACAGGGATCTTCTGCGGATCTGATGACCGCGTTCAACTTTTGCCCCGGCGTGCCGTTAAAGCTTTTAACCACGCCAATAAAATAAAAAGAGTGAACGTCATGCGCATGAGCCTCAAGGCTAAAGTCCTGTCCCTTGCCGTCCTCCCGGTGTTGCTGTTTGCGCTGGTCATCAGCCTGACCACGCTGTTCATTCTGCAGGAACAGGCCCGCAAGGAAGTCGAGCAGACCCGCGAGCGTCTGCTCAGTGATGCCAAGGCGACCCTGCAAAGCTACGTGGCGGTGGCCATGACCACGATCAAGCCGCTCTACGACGCGGCCGCCCCAGGCGATGAGGCGGCGCGGGCCCAGGTGATCAAGCTGCTGTCGAGCATCACCTATGGCAAGGACGGCTACTTCTTCGGCTACGACTCCAACACCGTGCGCCTGTTCAAGGCCAATAGTCCCGAAGGCGTGGGCCAGAGCTTCAAGGACAACCGCGACCCGAACGGTGTCTACGTCAACCGCGACCTGGTGAAAGTCGCCAAGGACGGTACCCACTATCTGCAATACAGCTCGCCATTGCCCGGCAACACCCAGGTGCTGGTGCCCAAGCTCGGCTACACCGAATACCTGCCGAAGTGGGACATGGCGGTCGGCACCTCGGTCAACCTCGATGGCATCGAAGCGCAAGTGGCCGTGGTCGAAGCCAAGGTCCAGGAACGCATGCAAGGCATGGTGCTGAGTATCGTCGGCGTGGCGGTCGTGGTGCTGCTGATGATCGCCGCTGCCGGGATGTTGCTGGCCAACACCATTCTGCGTCCGCTGCATTTGATGAAGACCAACCTTGACGACATCGCGGCTGGGGAGGGTGATCTGACCCGCCGCCTGACCATCACCAGCCAGGACGAACTGGGCGAACTGGCCGGCTCGTTCAACCGCTTTGTCGACAAGATCCACGGCCTGGTGCGTCAGATCACCGAAATGACCTCGCAACTGACCGGACTGGTGAATCAGGTGTCCGACCAGGCCAATCGCTCGGACCAGGCCATGGAACGTCAGCGCCATGAGACCGATCAGGTGGCCACGGCGATCAACGAAATGTCGGCCGCCGCCCAGGAAGTGGCCAAGAGCGCACAGAACGCCGCGGTGGCAGCCCAACAGACCGACGAAGAAGGGCAGGCGGCCAAACGCGTGGTGGCTGGCAGCATCGAGAAGATCCATGCCCTGGTGGACGACATCCGCAGCAGCGGAGTGTCCCTGGATAGCCTGCAAAAAGACGTGTCGTCGATTGTCAGCGTGCTCGGGGTGATCCGCTCGATTGCCGAACAGACCAATCTGCTGGCGCTCAACGCGGCCATCGAAGCCGCCCGTGCCGGCGAGGCCGGACGCGGTTTTGCGGTGGTGGCCGATGAAGTGCGGGCGCTGGCCAGTCGCACGCAAATCAGCACCCAGGAAATCCAGGGCATGATCGACCGCTTGCAGGCCGGCACCCAGTCGGCGGTGGAGGCGATGCGTCGCTCCAGCGAGGCCGGCGACGGCACCTCGGCCCAGGCCAACGAAGCGGGGGCTTCGCTGGACACCATGGCCCAGTTGATCGCGACCATCAATTCGATGAACGCCCAGATCGCCAGTGCCGCCGAAGAACAGACCGCCGTGGCCGAAGAGATCAACCGCAGCGTGCATCAGATTGCCGTGGCCGTGGACAACGTCGCCGACGAAACCCAGCTCGGCGCGCAAACGTCCCGCAGCCTGGCCGACCTCGGTCAGCGCCTGGGCAGTCTGGTCGGACAGTTCCGTATCTGACAGGTTTGCAACCTGTGGGAGCGAGCTTGCTCGCGATGGCAGCAGTACATTCAGCATTGATGTTGACTGAGCCACCGCTATCGTCGGATCGCCGCCCGGAGCAAGCTCGCTCCCACAGGGTTAGCGGTGTACTTTCCATCACCGCCATGCATAAGTCCGACTCCTGGCAGGCGCTGCCGCAGTCTACGACAGCTCCTACACTGGTATTACGGGTCGCGTTGGTGAGGCCCGGACGACCATCACCTACAGGAGTCAAACCCATGACCGAACGCACCTGCGACTGTCCGAAATGTAACTGCAAGCTGGGCGAACATCCGATCGTGCGTCACGGCAAGCACTATTGCTGTGAAGCCTGCGCCAAGCATCACGAGCATGGCGAGGAGTGTGCTTCTCAAGGCTGCAAGTGTGCCCACTGAAAACCACGGTACATGCCAAAGTGGAGCCTAGTCCGGCTCCACTTCCAGCCTGAGGCTGTCATCCTCCAGGCGTTCGCTGTGGCGGACGGTGCCCTGCAAGCGCCGCCCTTCGATCCGCACCACCAAGGTCTTCGCTTGCTCCAGATCTTCCGGCAGTGGTGCCAGGACGCGTATGGCGAAGCAGAATGGGTCATTTTCGACCTGTTCCAGTCCGATCAGGCACTCGGCGCTTTTGCTGATGCGCCCCACTAGCGTGTCCAGACCGTAGTCCAGTTGCGCAGGGCTGCTGTCGGGTGTCGCGACCATTTCCCTTCCCCCCATGTTGACAGCGGCAGGCGTCAGTTAGCCGGACGCCACTTGACGTTTTCCACGCCGAATTTTTCAGCCATCGGCTTGCTGGTCTTTTGTACCTTCTCGCGTCCAAAACGGGGGATTCGCCCCACCCCCGCGTCACAGCTCGCCCAATGCCAGGCTTCCGCGTTGTCCATTTTGTCCAGACGGATAATGAATGATTTGGGAGCGCCATGGAGGGTGTACTCGATGACGAATAATTTTGCACTGTTCATAAAGCCCCGGTTCCTCCCAGTTGTACATAAAAGGATCGCGTGCCATCAGGAAAATTCACTCCGATTGTAGGACGGCGGCGGTTGCTGGCGACAAGTTCGGTGCCTCGTTACCATGGAGTCTTCCCGAACCCCAATGAACATTGACCATGGCCCTCGCCGCACCACCCGACCTGAGTGACACCGATGTGCCCGTGCAACCGCTGGCTCGCACCTATCCGCGCGGGTTGTACATCGAGCCCCACGAGCACATCTGGGGCCAGTTGCTGTATGCAATGAGCGGGGTGATGTGGGTCGAGACGCCGCACGAGGCGCTGGTGGTGCCGCCGCAGCGGGCGGTGTGGTTGCCACCCGGCGTGCCCCACGGGATTCGCGTGGTGTCCGATCTGCAAATGCGCAATATCTACTTGCGCCCGTCCCTGGCGGCGACCCTGGATGACAGCGTGCAAGTCATCGAGGTCGGTGGACTGCTGCGCGAACTGATTGTCGGTCTGGTGGAGCAGGGCAACGACGGGCCGCCCGAGTATTACGACGCGTTGGTGGGCCTGGCGCTGCTGGAGCTCAGGCGGGCGAGGCGCTCGCTGCTGAAAATCCCGCTGCCGGATGATTCCGACCGACGGCTGATGAACCTGTGTCAGGCGGTCATGTCGGCGCCATCGCTGGATATTCCATTCGAACAACACGCAGAAACCGCCGGTGCCAGCGTGCGGACCCTGGCGCGGCTGTTCAAGGACGGTTTGGGCATGGGCTTCGCCGAGTGGCGGCGTCAGGTGCAATTGGCAACGGCGGTGGCCGGGTTGATCCAGGGCGTACCGGTCAGCGCGATTGCCCGCGAGCTGGGCTATTCGCCGAGCAGCTTCAGCGACATGTTTCGTCGTGAGCTGGGTGTTGCTCCTTCGCAGTTTCCCTCGGCGCAACGCCAGGGCTGATTTCGCCGACGTCATGCTTTGGCCGAAATTCAGAAGCACTTGACCGATGCCCGCAGGCGTCGCCCTCTAGACTCGGCGCATACCTCAGTTGCCCCCGGAGTCTGCCATGAACTACCTCATGTCACTGGTCATCGGTCTGGGCGTCGGTCTGCTCTACGGCGCCCTGGATTTTCGTTCCCCCGCACCCCCGGCCATCGCGCTGGTTGGCCTGCTCGGCATGCTCGCCGGCGAAAAGCTCTGGCCGATGGGGCGGGAGCTGGTCGCTGGCTGGATTTCCTGAACCCTCTTTGACTCGATGGATACGCCCATGAAAGCTTTGCAATTCGATAAAACCGGTGATCTCTCGGCCCTGCGCTACGTTGAGGTGCCTACCCCCGTTCCCGGCGCCGATGAAGTGCTGGTCGAGATCAAGGCCGCTGGCCTCAACCCCAGCGATGTGAAGAACGTGCTGGGGCGTTTTCCCTACACCACCTTGCCGCGGATTCCCGGTCGCGATTTTGCCGGTGTCGTCGTGGCCGGCCCCAAGGCACTGATCGGTCAGGAAGTCTGGGGCACGGGCAAGGAACTGGGTTTTTTCGCCGACGGTTCCCATGCGCAGTTCGTCAAGCTGCCGGCCAATGGCGTGGCGCTCAAACCCACGCACCTGAGCTTCGCCCAGGCCGCCAGCCTCGGTGTGCCGTACACCACGGCGTGGGATGCGCTGGAACGCAGCCTGGTGACGGCCGAAACCCGATTGCTGGTCATCGGTGGCGGGGCGGTCGGCAGTGCCGCCCTGGCCCTGGCCAAGGTGCGCGGCGCCCGGGTGCTGGCGGCCGCGCGGCGTCCGGAGCAGGTCAAGGACTTGCAGGACCAGGGCTATCAGACCCTTAAACTGGATAAACCCGAAGACCTCGGGGCTCAGGTCAATGCCGTCTATGCCGGCGGTGCCGACGTGATTTTCGACACCACCGGATTCTGGCTGCCGGCTTCGGTGCCAGCCCTGGCCGCGTTCGGCCGTATCGCGATCATCGCAGCGCCCGTGGACGGTCACGTGCAGTTGCCGGCTCTGGCGTTGTATCGCAAGGGCGGCTCCGTGGTAGGGATCAATTCGTTGCTGTACGGGGTGCAGGCGTGTGCGGCGATGCTTGAGCAGTTCGGCCGGTTTTTCGATCAAGACTTGTTGCCATTGCCCCAGGGGTTGTTCGAGTCGCCATTGGCCGAAGGCCTGGAGCGTTATGCCGAAGTGAGTCAGGGCAGTGGCGACAAGGTGATTCTGCTGCCATAACCCAACCCCTGTGGGAGCAAGCCCGCTCCCACAAGGTCCATGGTCGCGCAACGCCTTGCGCAGGCCTCGCTCTGCTAGAATCGGCCCCATTGACCCAATGAGGTGCCCCTATGAGCGAACCGATTCGCCTGACCCAATACAGCCACGGCGCTGGATGCGGTTGCAAGATTTCTCCCCAGGTGCTGGAAGTGATCCTGGCCGGCAGCGGGGCGCAGAACCTCGACCCGAAGCTTTGGGTCGGCAATGCCTCGCGCGACGACGCGGCGGTGTATGCCATCGATGAAGAACGCGGCGTGGTCTCGACCACGGACTTTTTCATGCCGATCGTCGACGATCCCTTCGATTTCGGCCGAATTGCCGCCACCAATGCCATCAGCGACATCTATGCGATGGGGGGCGATCCCTTGATGGCGATTGCGATTCTGGGCTGGCCGGTAAATGTGCTGGCGCCGGAAATTGCCCGGGAAGTGATACGCGGCGGGCGTTCGGTGTGCGACGCGGCGGGCATCCCGCTGGCAGGCGGGCATTCCATCGACGCGCCAGAACCGATCTTTGGCCTGGCCGTCACCGGTCTGGTGGAAAAGCGCCACATGAAGCGCAACGACACCGCCACGGCTGGCTGTCTGCTCTATCTCACCAAGCCCCTGGGCATCGGCATCCTTACGACCGCCGAGAAAAAGGGCAAGTTGCGCAACGCCGACATCGGCCTGGCCAGGGACTGGATGTGCACCCTGAACAAACCCGGCAGCCGTTTCGGCAAGCTCGACGGTGTAACCGCGATGACCGATGTCACCGGTTTCGGCCTGCTCGGGCACCTGGTGGAAATGGCCGACGGCAGCCAGCTCACGGCGCGCATTGAATATGACCGGGTACCGCGCCTGCCGGGGGTCGAGTATTACCTGGAACAGGGCTGCGTACCGGGCGGGACACTGCGCAATTTCGACAGCTACGCCAGCAAGCTCGGACGCCTTCAGGAACTGCACAAGCGCGTGCTCTGCGACCCGCAGACCAGTGGTGGCCTGCTGATTGCCGTGACGCCTGAAGGCAATGAGCAATTCCTTTCGGTGGCCGCCGAACTGGGCCTGAGCCTGGAGCCGATCGGTGAACTGGTCGAGCGACAGAGCAACGCGGTCGAGGTGTTTTGATGTCTGTTGATTTCACCGATTACCGCGACATCTTCCTCAACGACCGGCCAATGATGGACACCCGCGCGCCGGTCGAATTCAACAAGGGCGCGTTTCCCGGTGTGGTCAACCTGCCGTTGATGAATGACCTTGAACGTCAGCGGGTCGGTACCTGCTACAAACAGCACGGCCAGCAAGCGGCAATCGTGCTGGGGCATCAACTGGTGTCGGGCGCGGTCAAGGCCGAACGCATCCAGGCCTGGGCCGATTTTGCCCGGGCACATCCGGACGGCTATCTGTATTGCTTTCGTGGCGGCTTGCGCTCGCAGATTGTCCAGCAATGGCTCAGGGACGAGGCGGGCATCGAGTACCCACGGGTGGGCGGTGGCTACAAGGCCATGCGTACCTTCCTGCTGGACACCCTCGATCAAGCGGTTGTCCAGTGCGATTTCGTCCTGTTGGGCGGGATGACCGGCACCGGCAAAACCGAGGTGCTCACGCAACTGAGCAACGGGGTGGACCTTGAAGGTCATGCCAACCATCGCGGTTCCAGTTTCGGCAAACGTGCCACCGGACAGCCTTCCAACATCGACTTCGAAAACCGCTTGGCTGTGGACGTACTAAAGAAGCGTGCCCGGGGTATCGAGCAGTTCGTACTGGAAGACGAAAGCCGCGCGGTGGGCAGTTGTGCGTTGCCGTTGCCGCTGTACCAGGGCATGCAGCAGTTCCCGATGGTCTGGCTGGAAGACAGCCTGGAAGGTCGGGTCGAGCGGATCCTGCGCGATTACGTGGTAGATCTGTGCGCCGAATTCATCGGCGTGCATGGCGAGGAGGGCTTTGCGCTGTTCTCCGAACGGTTGCTGGCGAGCCTGAACAATGTGCAGAAACGCCTGGGTGGCGAACGTCATCAGCGCATGTTGATTTTGATGGAAGAGGCGTTGGCGGAGCAGGCCCGCAGTGGCGCGGTGGATCTGCACCGGAGCTGGATCGAAGGGTTGCTGCGCGAGTATTACGATCCGATGTATGCGTTTCAGCGGGAGAAGAAAGACGCACGGATCGAGTTTGCCGGGGAGCGAGGGGCGGTTCTTGAGTACTTGCGCGAGCGGGTGAATCAGAAGGGGTGAGGGGGCTTTTGCCGGCCCCTTCGCGAGCAAGCTGAACTGGCCTAATGATTTTGGACACT
>NZ_AKJL01000173.1 GCF_000282355.1 Pseudomonas sp. GM49 | reverse complement strand
CTTCGCCAGCTGCTGCGGGCACGTTGTGGCTGGTTTACGGGTTCACTTGAGCGGCATCATCGCAAGCCGGGATGACGTTTTTGTGACAGGAAAATAACGCAAACGAATGCTCTACCGGCGGTCGGAATGCTCTCAAGAATGGCTCTGTCTCGCCGATCACGCTTGGGTTGAGTTGCGCGGCGCAGGCTTCGGCCGTGATCGCAGACAGGGATGTCCGGACACCTTTCACGCCTTACCGGGGCGTGCCTCATTCCTGTCATGAGTACCATCCGATGCTTTTGCAAAAGTCCCTGAGAGCACAAATTCTCGCCCTGCTGAGCGGCAGCCTGCTGGCGATGCTGTTGATCGCCCTGGCGTGCTTTCACTTCCTGTCCAGCGGCGTGCAGAGCTACGCCAATCTGATCGAAGGCCCGTTGCATACCTCGCAATTGATCGATGAAGCCAACCTGCAATTCAAGGTGCAGGTGCAGGAATGGAAAAACGTCCTGTTGCGTGGCAAGCAACCGGCGGACCTGGGCAAGTACTGGGGGCAATTCGAAGACCGTCAGCGCGATGTGCAAAACATCCTCGGCGAACTGGCCGGGCAGAAGGGCATCGAACCGCAACTCAAGAGCCGCATCGAGCGCTTGCGTGACGAACATCGCCAGTTGGGCGCGGCCTATCATAAGGGCCGGGACGCGTTCGTGGCCGCCGGTGGTGACCCGACGGCGGGCGACACGGCGGTCAAGGGCGTGGACCGCGCGGTCAGCGATCAGATGAGTGAACTGGTCAGCGAGCTACGCAAGCAGGGCGCCGAGCAATCGACATTGATCAATGCCAGTGCCGATCGCACGGTATTGCTGGGGCTTGTTGTGATGCTGGTGTCGGGGCTGCTGATCGGTCTGCTGAGCCTGTGGCTGGTCAACCGCAACCTGGTCGAGCCGATCCGCAAACTGATCGATTACGTGGCGCAACTCAGCCAGGGTCGTTTTGCCGAGCGCGTGGCCAGCACCCGTCAGGACGAGTTGGGCAAACTGGCGATGGCCGCCAACACCCTGCGCGATTTCCTTGCCGAAACCTTCAGTCGTTTGCAGCGCAGCGCCTCGGACCTGGACAGCGCCAGCGGTGAGTTGAACTCGATCGCCACCGTGATGGCCGGCGGTACTAACGAGCAGTTCAACCGCACCGACCAGGTGGCCACGGCGATGAACGAAATGTCCGCGACCGCACAGGAAGTCGCCCGTCATGCCGCCGAAGCGGCGCGGGCGGCCGACGATGCCGACCAGTCCGCCCAGCAAGGCGAGAAAGTCATGCAGGGCACCATCCACACCATCACCCGGATGCGTGGCGAAATCGCCAACACCGCCACGGTCATCCGCCAACTGGAAACCGATAGCGGGCGCATCGGCAAGGTCCTGGAAGTGATTCGCGGCATCGCCGAGCAGACCAACCTGCTGGCGCTCAACGCGGCCATCGAAGCGGCCCGTGCCGGGGAGGCCGGACGCGGTTTCGCGGTGGTGGCCGATGAGGTGCGTAGCCTGGCCCAGCGCACGGCGGCGTCGATCATCGAGATCAACCAGATCATTCAGACCGTGCAGACCGGTGCAATCGAAGCGGCCCAGGCGATTGAAAGCGGTCAGTCGCGCAGCGAAGAAAGCGTGCAGCAAGTGACCGAGGCCGGCGCCATGCTTGAACGCATCACCCTGGCCGTGGAAGCCATCCGCGACATGAACCGCCAGATCGCCACCGCTGCCGAAGAACAAACCTCGGTGGCCGAAGACATCTCGCGCAACCTCACCGAGATCACCAGCATCGCCAGCACCAACCTGGACAACGTGCAGCGCACTGAAGCGGCCAGCAACAACCTGCACGGTTTGTCGGGGCAGTTGAACGAGGTGACGGCGCGCCTGAGCGCTTGAATCCAGGATGCACAAAAGCCGCACGACTTCTCAATCGTGCGGCTTTTGTGCGTTTCAGGATTAAGTGTCCTGTTTGTTTTTCAGGACCTTGCCGTTGGAGGCATCGATGTCCACATCCCACTCGAGGTTCTTGGCGTCACGCAGTTCGACTTCGTACTCGTAACCGTTGAAGTAGTTGTCCAGTTCGGTTTTGGTGATCGTTGCACCCGGGTGCAGATCCAGCGCGATCTTGTTCAGATCTTCCAGCGGCTTGATCTTGCCGTCCTTGACCAGTTGCGGTATCTCATCGACCCGGACATCGGCCTGGGCCAGACCCGCGATGAGGGTCAGGGTTGCAGCGGTAAACAAAGCAGTCAGGGTCTTCATGGGCGTCTATCCTTGGGTGATCTGTTCAAGTGGGATCAGGCTAGCTTGTGTAACTTAATCCACCCTTAAATCCCTCTGCATGTCCTGCATCAATACCCGTTATTCTGCAGCAATTGCGCCACGCTGGCCGCCGCCGGGCGTTTATAGAACTTCAACAACTCGCTGGCACGATTGGTGAAAATACCGTCGACACCGGCGTCCATGACTTTCTGGTAATCCACGGCATCGTCGATGGTGTAGACGTGCACCAGCAGGCCCTGGTTGTGGGTGTACTGGTTCATCCACGGTTGCACCAGATCGGAATAACTCTGGTCGCCACCCTGGGTCAGTGCGGCGGACGGGCCGGTGCCGATGGCGCCCTGGGCCTTGGCGTAGTCGACCCAGCGCTGGAATTCGGCTTTGTCCTTCGGTTCCTGTCTGGCGTAGTAGGCGGCTTTATCCTTCTCGCCGGACTCGGCAAAGGTCACTTTGGACTTGGGCTCGATACTGCCTTCACCCACCCACAGCAAAAGGATTTTCGGCACCTTCGGCATCTCTTTTTGCAGCAGTTCGAGGCTGCTCTTCTCGAAGGTTTGCAGGACCACCTTGCCATTGCCCTGACCGACCGCCAGCTCGCTTTTTGCCGGTTTCGATTCGCTCGGGCTCAGCCAGCCACGGGCCTGAAGTTTTTCCTTGAGGTCGTGTTCTATGCCGGGAAACTGCTTGGGCTCCTTGGTCTCGATGTACAGCCCGGGCTTGTGCAGGGCGTTGCCCTCGGCGATGTCGATGATTTCATCGAGGGTCAGAATCTTCAGGCCGGCAAAGGCAGGTCGTGCGCGATCCGGGTACGCGGCATTGAACCAGCTGCCCGCATCCAGGGTTTTCAGTTCGGCCATGGTGAACGCGTTGGCCGGGCTGTCCTTGCGCTCGGGGAATTTGCTGGCGACATCGGTGGTGCGTTGCAAATTGTTGTCGTGCAGGGCAAACAGCACGCCATCCTTGCTGCGTTGCAGATCCAGTTCAAGGTAATCGGCGCCCAAGTCGCGGGCCAGTTTGTAGGCGGCGGCGGTGGATTCCGGCGCATCGAACGATGCGCCACGGTGAGCGATCACCGCTGGGTGCGGAATGCCCAGACGGGTTGCCAGTGCCGTGGGACCAGGTTCGCTGGCGGCCTGTGCGTGACCGAGGCCGAGCAACAGGCTCAGTAACAAGATGTTTTTAGTAAAGGTTGCGGGCATGGTCGAGATCCTTTCGCAATGAATGTGCGGTCCCTTTTAACAACTGATCTTTGCAGGCGCTATCGCGAGACCGACATAAACCTGTTTAAAGCTGATATTCGTCAGCGTTTTCGTGCGCCCGTTTGCAGTACGCTTGGGCCCTGCAATTTCCCCGGCAGAGGGAAACGCAGGCCCTGCGTGTAAACCAACGATCACCATTGCGGGGTTTAACATGCGCATCACTTCCCGGCTCATCTGCCAGGCTGCCGACCAACTCAAAGGCTTCGTCGGCCTCAACCGCAAGACCGGCCACTTCATCGTTCGCTTCAGCGAAGACGCGTTCGGCATGGACGTGGCGGACGACGGCATCATCCCTGCCAGCGAATTCGTCTGGGCCGCGGGGCCCGAGCAGACCATGACCCTCAAGCGCGAATTGATTCAGTTGCTGCTGGACCAGAACATCGATGACCGGATCAACATCACCGAGCCGTTGCGGGTGTACATGAACCGGCGGGAAGTGCCGGAGATTTCGGCGGTTCGCAGTTTGGTTCAGGGTTGAGTTTTTGCGGTGACAGTTCTGGCCTCTTCGCGGGCAAGCCCGCTCCCACAGGGTGTGTGGGTGTACGCAAGTCATGTACCCGACACAAAACACTGTGGGAGCGGGCTTGCCCGCGAAGGCGGCCTCAAGAACACCGCATCATTTACAGGCTGAACCCGTAGGCCCGCTCAACCCGGCACACCCGCGTATGACACCGCGCATACCAGGTCGAGCGCCCACGCTCGCGAATCGCACTGTGTTCCGGATGATGCTTCCACGCCAGGATTGCCGCTTCACTGGCCCAGTACGACACGGTTATTCCCAGCCCATCTTCGCCGCGAGCCGATTCCACCCCGAGAAACCCTGGCTGTTCACGGGCCAGTTCCAGCATTCGCGCAGCCGCTTCGGCGTAACCCAAATCGTCCTCGGTGCGCACCGAGGTGAAGATCACCGCGTAATAAGGCGCCGCAGGCGTATCGGCGATCATGACGAGCGCCCCGCACAGGCTTCGACAAAGGCGCTCACCAACGGCGGCAAGACGCCCTTGAGCGCTGCTCGTTCGGGCTGGAACAAGGTCGCGACAAAGAATGGATGGCCGCTGAGTTCGACCGCGCGCAGTCCCTTTTCCGAATCGTGGCCGACGGCGTGCAGCTCGCGCTTGAGCAGCTCCCCTTCGAACTGTGGATTCACCCCATAGCGACAGCGATAGCCTTCACGAATCTCAGCGCTTTCGTACGCCTGTGCGATCAGCGAGCTTTCAGTCAAATGAATGGAATCGACAGCCTCTACCAGCGCGCACGACAGTGGCGTCAGCAGCGCCCGTGCTGCATCGGGCGCCGTCTCGCCGTGTTCGGCATCCGACCAGCCCAGCACATTGCGCGCATATTCCAGCACGGCGTGTTGAAAACCGCCGCAGGTGCCGAGGAAAGGTCGCCGTTGTTCGCGGGCAAAACGGATCGCCAGCAAGGCGCCGTCCATGTTGCGATACGGGCTGGCCGGTACACACCAGAAGCCATCGAATGTGTGCAGCGGTGTCTCGGCGTGGATTTCATCGGTGGCCAGCCACTGCCATTGCAGGTTCAGGCCAGTGTGTCCGGCGATCATTTCGAGGGCGATGGGAATGGCCTGGTGGGCGGTGACTTGCGGGTCGTAGTCGCCGATCAGGGCGATGCGAATCTGACGGGTTTCCATGAGGGGCCTCTGCACTTGTTGATTCCTGGTGGCCACTATAGATTGGCGTTCACGCACTCAATATTGGCATTTTCCCAAGTGATCAATGCAGCCATGCAATATCGACTGGATTACGCGGACCTGGCCCTGATCCTCGCCCTGGTGCGCGGCGGCTCCCTGGCCCGGGCCGCGCAACTGCTGAAGGTGGATGTCTCGACGGTGTTTCGCGCGGTGCGCCGGCTGGAGGCTGCACTGGGCCAGCAACTGTTCGAAAAAAGCCGCGCCGGTTACCTGCCCACCACCCTGGCGCAGTCCCTGGCCGAACAGGCCGAGCGCGCTGAGCAGGCGCTGGAGGCGGCGCGCATCGGTGTGGAACTGGGCGGTGAAGTGATCAGCGGCATCGTGCGCCTGACCTGTACCGATTCGGTCCTGCAAGAATTGCTGTTGCCGGCGTTGGCGCAGTTCATGCCGAATTATCCGGCGCTGACGCTCGAGCTCAGCACGTCCAATGATTTTGCCAACCTCAGCCGCCGGGATGCCGATATCGCCCTGCGCCTGACCTGCACGCCACCGGAGCATCTGGTGGGACGGCGGCTGGCGGATATTGCCTACCGCGTGTGCGCCAGCGAGCGATACCTGCAATCGGTCAATACCACTGACCTGGCCTCATTGACCTGGATCGCCCCGGATGACTTCCTGCCTGATCACCCGACCGTTACCTGGCGTCGCCAGGCCTTGCCGGGCGTAACGCCGGGCTATCGCTGCAACAGCATGCTTTCGGTTACCGGGCTGGTGAGGGCGGGGCTGGGTGTAGCGGCGTTGCCGGACTTTTTGATCGGTGACGGATTACAGCCGCTGGGCGAGCCGTTGCACGGTTACGACACCGCGCTGTGGCTGCTGACCCGTCCCGACTGTCGCGCCTTGCGCTCGGTGGTCACGTTGTTCGATGAGTTGGGGCGGGCGCTGAAACTGCCGTGAAAGCGCTCAGGCCTGTGGCTCATCCTTGCGCACGAAGTGTTGATGCATTTCCGTGGTCAGGTTTTCGATGTGCTCGGTGAGGGCCTTGGTCATCTCCGTGAGGCGGGTGTTCTGTTCAAGCAGCTCCAGCAGTTGCGCGCTGTTTTTCGCGGCTTCTGCCTGCCGCTCACTGTTGGCGGTCGCCAGCGCTTCGCGGTGCTGCGCATCGGCATCGGATTGGGCTTTGTCCCGTGCGGCCTGGCGAGTCTGGGCTAACAGAATCAAAGGCGCGGCATAGGCCGATTGCAGGCTGAAAGCCAGGTTGAGCAGGATGAACGGGTACGCATCGAAGTGGGTGGCACCGGACAGATTGAGGCACACCCAGGCGACGACGATCAGCGTCTGCGCACCGAGAAACGTCGGTGTTCCGAAGAATCGCGCAAAGGCTTCGGCGCGCAGGGCAAACTTGTCATTGCCAAACGTCGGCGCCAAGTGGGCGTGAGGGCGATGGAAACGCAGGTGATCGACGGGGGCGGTGGTTTCGGTGGGCGTGGTGGTCATGGTGTTCTCTGGATGGCGCTGGGACTGGGGCTCACTATAGCCCCGGCGCCAGTTTCATTCTGAAACACATTTCGGTGTTTGATTCAGAGAGACCAAACTTTCGATAACACGGCTGACAATGTCATTTATTGCAATTGATAGCAGGCCAGAAACATGTCCAGCGCGGATTCAGCCACCCGGTGTTGTTCATCGGGTGGCAAGCCCGGCTTGCCCATGGAAATCTGCGGCCAGAATGCAAAAGACTTGAGCAGGCCATGGATCTGTTGAGCAGCGAATTCGGGAGCCACGGCCTTCAATCGGCCATCCGCTTGAGCGGCCCGAATCCACACCGTCAGCCCCTCCTCGCGCTCGCCCATTCGGGCCACCATATTCTGCGCCCGCTCCGGGGAATGAATCGTCGCCGCTATCGCCACCCGCGCCAGGTCGAGAAAATTGTCATCGCCCAACATTTGCAGCTTGGCCTTCAGCAACCCGCGCAATTGGTCGCGCAACGGCAAGTCGGGACGGTAGGACGTTTCCTGTTCTGCCGTCACCCGGATCCATAACTGATTGAGGATTTCGGTGAACAACTCTTCCTTGCTGGGGAAGTGGTTGTACACCGTGCGCTTCGACACGCCGGCAGTGGCAGCAATCTTGTCCATGCTGGTGATTTCGAAACCGTTGTCACGGAATTCGTTGATCGCGGCTTGAATGATTGCTTGGCGTTTTCGGTCGGTGAGGCGCTGTGGAGCTGTCATAAGTACGCTTCGGCAGGAAGTGGGGGGGGAATTACACTCAGCAGTTTACTTGTCATCGACTTTGATGCAACCTAGAAACTACACTGTGCAGTGTAATGTTTTGTTAATCCTGCCCGGTAAAAAATAGAAAGTCCGGCTGATGCGTGCGTGCCTTGGCCATTTATCGTCCCAAAGCGGAGAATCGCGTCATGCGCGGTTTTTCTGGAGTCATTCAGTCATGGCCAATTCAACTTCCTCCCCGGCGGATAACGTCTCCACACCTGAAGCGTCCCGACAGGCTCAAGGGCAGTATCAAAACTTCACGCCGGTTCAACGTCTGAGCTTTGGCAAAACCATGGGCATCCTGTGGAACGCGCTGTTCCACAAACCGCAAAACACCCGCCCGAGCGCCCCCGTCCCGGTGCAAGCCCTGACTCAGGCCGCACTGATCGCTGCGCCCAACCACAGCGTCTATCGTCTGGGCCACTCCACGGTGTTGCTCAAGTTGCGCGACAAGTTCTGGATCACCGACCCGGTCTTCGCCGAGCGTGCCTCGCCCGTGCAATGGGCCGGACCCAAGCGTTTCCATCAGCCACCGATCAGCCTGGAACAATTGCCACCGATTGAAGCGGTGATCCTGTCCCACGACCACTACGACCACCTGGATCATCAGGCCGTGCTGAAGCTCGCGGACAAGACCAAATATTTCCTTACACCACTTGGCGTAGGCGATACCCTGATCAAGTGGGGCATCGACGCCAGCAAAGTCCGCCAACTGGATTGGTGGCAAGGCACGGAAGTCGATGGCATCCGGTTCGTCGCTACCCCGTCGCAGCACTTCTCCGGCCGTGGCCTGTTCGACAGCAACAGCACCCTCTGGGCCTCGTGGGTGATGATCGACGGCGACACACGCATCTTCTTCAGCGGCGACAGCGGCTACTTCGACGGCTTCAAACGCATCGGCGAACAGTACGGTCCATTCGACCTGACCCTGATGGAAACCGGTGCCTACAACGTCGACTGGCCGCATGTGCACATGCAGCCCGAACAAACCCTGCAAGCCCACCTCGACCTCAAGGGGCGCTGGCTGTTGCCGATCCACAACGGCACGTTCGACCTGTCGATGCACGCCTGGTACGAACCCTTCGACCGCATCCTGGCCCTGGCCTGGGAACGCAACGTATCGATCACCACACCGCAGATGGGAGAGGCGTTCAATTTGATGCATCCGCAGCGCGGTGGTGCGTGGTGGCTGGCGGTGGAAGGGGAGAGTGATCGGGTGGTGCAGAACGCGTAGCGTGATGGGCCGTGTAGGAGCGAGCTTGCTCCGGGCGGCGATCCGACGATGGACTCAGTGACACCGCGCTTATCCAGGATTTGCGCGTTATCGTTAACGTCCATCGCGAGCAAGCTCGCTCCTACAGGGGGAGTGTCAGATTTTTTGTGTGCGGGCCCGACAGGAGGCCATTTATCGTCAATCGATGAGTTGGCTCACTCCACCATCGCAAAATCCGCCCGCCCAACCGGATTCGGCGTAGACCCTTTCACATTCATCCCTCGACCCGGCGCAAACCCGGGGAAGAACACCAACCCTTCCGATTCGAACCGATAGGCCAACGCCAGGCGCGTGACATCCAGCACCTCCTGGCGAGCCTCGAAGCGTTGAATGGCATCTACCGAGACTCGGGACTCCCGCGACAGCTCTTCCACGCTCCAGCCCAGCATCGCTCGGGCCTGGGCGCAGTGGGCCGGGGTGAATTGAAAGAGGGCGATACGTTCCAGGGTGATTTTCATCGCTTGAGAGGCCATGGTGTTCTCCGGGCTCGAGAGTGTTGGTCAAAATATACTGTGTTTTTGTACAGTTGTTTTGAGCCCGGATCAAACGCATTTTTTGATTTGTTTTTTCAGGCAGACGAACGGCGCAGCGTTTATTTGTCCGCCAACCCCGGCGCCTCTCGCACAATAAAGTGATCCAGATTCTCAATGTTGGCGCTGAATACCCCGAACGTCTGCTCGGGGTTTTTCTTGCTCGGCACCTGCTTCAACTCCGGTGTCACGCCATAGAAGAAGCAATACAGCTCCCGACCACTCTCGATGGCGTGCTTGATCTCTTCGAGGAACGCCTTGCGCTTGCGGTAGCTGTCGATCAGCTTCTTGCTCAGGTGAACATTGACCGAGTACGGCTTTTTCTCGAACCAGACCTTTTTCTCGAAGTCGATGCGAAAGCTCTGGGTGTAGTCCTTGATCTCCTTGATCTTGCCCCAGTAGATCAACCCCTTGTTGTCTTGCAGGTATTCGATCTTCTTGAAAAACGAGGCGTAAGGCGCGGTGTGCTCGCCAATCTTCAGCGGCACGCGCTTGAGCAAATCCTTGTCGTCGAAGTTTGATACAAAGCATTCCACCGGGTGGGCAAAGATGCTGGTCTTGTCCGGTGCCGACTCCCTGCCCGGTTGCTCGACATTGTCTGCCACCGACGGCGTTAGCGACTCATCACGCCCCCCATCCGCCGCGACCTTCGGAATGGATGGCTTACGCACATACTCACGCCGAGCCAGTAACAATTCCGACGGGAAATTATCCTCGCGACTGTCATCCGTTTCCGCCTCATCCACACCCGACGCCGGCGTCTTCAAGCTGACATAAGGGCAGCCCTCGACATGCCGCGTACTCGGCAGGTTCTTGAAGTGCGGCGTACGCACGTAATTCACATTCTTGGCGTTGAACGTGCCCAGCTCATTGGCCGCATCGAACGCCAGGCGACAGGCATCGTTGGGGCACTGGAAGTGTTCCCTGGCGGAGTCGAAATCCATCGTCTCGTCGAAGTTCAAATCCCGCACGTCGTAGATCGACAACTTGTCGTTGAGGCTGAGGCAGTAGGCGAGGTCGAATTTCATGTCGGCTTCCAAATCCTTTAGATGAACAGCTTCCAGTGATGGTGCATTCGAAGCAATAGCTACACTGAGATCACTTCGATATCGCCGAGTCTGCATCGTCCATCAAAGAGGGCGGTTTATGAGCCATTCAGATGCTTCGCCCTCCCTCCCGGAGCCGGGCCGGATAGCCCGCCGGGATGAACAGACCGGTTGGCGCCGCTGGCTACCGGGACTGGGCATGCTGCGCGAATACCAATTGGCATGGTTGCGTTACGACATCGTGGCCGGCCTTGTGCTGACCACGATGCTGGTGCCCGTCGGTATCGCTTATGCGGTGGCATCGGGGGTGCCCGGCATTTATGGCCTCTACGCGACTATCGTTCCGCTGCTGTTCTATGCCTTGTTTGGCCCCAGCCGGATTCTGGTGATGGGGCCAGATTCCTCCCTGGTGGCCGTCATCCTTGCTGTCATCATTCCACTCTCCGGCGGTGACCCGCAGCGTGCCGTCGCTCTGGCAGGGATGATGGCGATCGTGTCGGGAGCGGTGTGTATCCTGGCCGGTATGGCGCGCCTGGGTTTTATTACCGAGCTTCTGTCCAAGCCGATCCGCTACGGATACATGAACGGGATTGCACTGACCGTATTGATCAGCCAGTTGCCCAAGCTGTTCGGTTTTTCGATTGAGTCCGCCGGTCCATTGAGAAACCTGGGGGCCATCGCCTCGGCGCTGATGGCGGGAAAAGCCAACTGGACCGCCTTCACGGTCGGCGCGCTCACCCTGGCGGTGATCCTGCTACTCAAAAGATGGCCACGACTGCCGGGCATCCTGATCGCTGTGGTAGGCGCGACGGTCGCCGTGGGTGTACTCGACCTTGCTGCACGCGCCGGTGTGTCGGTCCTCGGTTCGCTCCCACAAGGCTTGCCCGGGTTCGCCATCCCCTGGATCACCACCGCCGATATCGTCCCGGTTTTGATTGGTGGTTGCGCCGTCGCACTCGTTTCGTTCGCCGACACCAGCGTGCTGTCGCGGGTCTATGCGGCGCGGACCCGAACCTACGTCAACCCGAATCAGGAAATGGTGGGCCTCGGCATCGCCAACCTGGCGGCCGGTTTTTTCCAGGGTTTCCCGATCAGCAGCAGCTCGTCGCGGACGCCCGTGGCCGAGGCCGCCGGTGCCAAAACCCAAATGACCGGAGTCGTCGGCGCATTGGCGGTTGCTTTGTTGCTGGTGATGGCGCCGGACCTGCTGCAACACTTGCCGTCCAGCGCACTGGCGGCGGTCGTGATCGCCTCGGCCATCGGTCTGATCGAGATTACCGACCTGCGGCGGATCTATCGCATCCAGCGCTGGGAATGCTGGCTATCGATTGTCTGTACGGTCGGCGTGGCCGTATTCGGCGCGATCGAGGGCATCGGCCTGGCCATCGTGATCGCGATCATTGAATTCCTCTGGGATGGCTGGCGCCCGTACTCCGCGGTATTGGGACGCGCCGACGGGGTCAAGGGCTACCACGACATCAAACGCTATCCCGACGCACGGCTGATACCCGGCCTGGTCCTGTTTCGCTGGGATGCGCCCTTGTTCTTTGCCAATGCCGAGCTGTTCAACGACCGAGTGCTGGACGCCGTGGCGGCATCGCCCACGCCCGTGCGCTGGCTGGTGGTCGCCGCAGAGCCGGTCACCAGCGTCGACGTGACCTCCGCCGACATGCTCGCCGAACTGGACGACACCCTGCACGCGGCGGGTATCGAGTTGTGCATTGCCGAGATGAAAGACCCGGTCAAGGACAAGCTCAAGCGGTTCGGGTTGTTTGCGCGATTGGGTGAAACGGCGTTTTTCCCTACGGTCGGGACGGCTGTGGATAGCTATGTTGCGATGTATTCGGTGGATTGGGTGAAAGGATAGGTGCTTCCGTCATTGGACAGGCCCCCATCGCCTGACTAGCGTTGTCTGGCAGATCGAATCGCCGCATGCCTAATGGGCAGTGCCGGGCCAAGCGGATTGTCCAGCCGTCCAAGCCTTGATTGCGATGAAACCCGAGAGGTCGAAATCGAGACTTCACAGCAAGGAGCGCACCATGCCGAACAACTGGCCCGCCGGGATTGAGCACGTTGTCGTGTTGATGATGGAAAACCGGTCATTCGATCATTTGCTGGGGGATTACACCCGTATCAACCCGGCGTGTGACGGTATCAACCGTAACGCGCCCAGCACGAATCCGCTGAAGCTGGCCAATGGCAATTCGACGGTGATCACCCAGGCGTCGGAGTTCCCTGAAAACTACAGCCTGTGGGCGCCGCCGCCCCCTCTACCTCCAGCGCTACCGCCGAGCAACAGTGAGGGTTTCGACCTTGGCCATGAGTTCGTCAACGTAGAGAAACAGTTGGGCGTCTCGTTCAAGACCAGCCCGGCCAACCCCAAGCTCGATGGTTTTGCCCAGGACGCCTACGACAAGGCCCGCACAGACCTGAAGGTGTACAAAACCTGGTCACAATCCATGGCCCAGCGGGCGATGAACTACATTCCGTTCGGTGCCACGCCAGCGGGCGATACGTTGCCGGCAATCCAGGGACTGGCGCGCAATTTCACCGTGTGTGATCGCTGGTTTTCCTCGGTGCCAGGTCCAACCTGGCCGAACCGTTTTTTTGCCATGCTCGGCAGTTGCAATGGCCACTTGCTGATGCCCTCCACCGGCACGGTGCTGGCCGGCATCAAAAGCCTGATCGCACAGTTCGGCAGCGAGAGTATTTTTTCGCTGCTGCGCAACAACGGCCACGACGCGCGCATTTATTCCGACGGTGCGGTTCCGCTGGCGGCGCTGGTCAAGGGTGGTTTGCAGCACCTGAGCATCGATGATTTCAAGTCGGACGTCGCCGGTGACAAACTCCCCGAGCTGTCCTGGATCGAACCGAGCTATGGCCTGCTCAACGGTAAACTCGGGCCCAACGTGTCCCATCATCCACCGGAGGACCTGCGCTTTGGCGATCAGTTTGTCGGTGAGGTGTTCAACGCCTTGTCGGCCAATACCGCGGTCTGGAATAAAACCTTGTTCGTGCTGCTGTACGACGAACATGGCGGTTTCCATGACCACGTGGTGCCGCCGACTTGCGTGGCGACCGGTTCAACGGTCGATGTGCCTTGGAAAAATCCCTTCACCCGTCTCGGCGTTCGTGTTCCGGCGATCCTCGCTTCGCCGTGGCTCAAGCCAGGCTTGATACCCTGGACGGGCAATGTCCAGGCGCAGCATTACGATCACACCAGCCTGCTGGCGTTTCTTTGCGATCACTTCAAATTGCCACGCAGTGCCCTCGGCCCACGGGTGATCGCGGCGCAGCACTTCGGCAACGCGCCCATCTGGCGCGCGGCACCGGGCGTAACGGCTGCGCCAAAGTTGGCGGCCACCGTGGTGCCAAGTCGTGCTGGCTTGCCATTGATCGAGTCCGAACTGGCGACCCAAAGTCGGCAGGTGGTGGACAGCGCCACCGGTTACCTCGACGGCCTCGATCCAGAACAGATCTGGAAGAGCAGCGCCCAATGGGTCAGTGGCTTTCTCGGCAATCGCAGCCGAGCCTTGGCTGATCCGGCTCAGGCCGCGCTGACGCCCGCCGCGCCCAGTGCGGACAGCCTTGAGGCGAAACTGCGGCGCTTGCAGGATTTGATGGTCACTGCCCAAGGGCAAGCCGTTCGCCCGGTTGCGGTGCCTGCCAGCAAAGCCTTGGCAGAACCGGGAGCGGAAGTTGCCCCAGCGCGGCTGCGCGTCCTGTGCCTGCCCGGTGTGGGCTTCACGCCGGCCAGCCAGGGGCAGGGCGGCATCGATGGGAACTGGCAGGACCAATGGCGCACATTGATCCGCAATCAACTGGCGCAGAACGGTCGCCTCATTGATGACCAGGACATCGACTTTCTGTCCTTCGATGAGCAACTCAAGGAAGGGCCGGATTTCGCCCAGATCACCCGAGGCCTGGCGATGCTGAGGGCCGACGCCGGGGGCAAGGCCGACGAGAATTTCGGCAGTTGGGGCCTGCCGGTCAATCAGATGCTGCGCACCACGGTTGGCGCCATCGTGCAATGGATCGAAGACGCCGAATTGCGCACTGAGTTGACTCAACATCTGCTGACGAAGATCGAGGCATTCAATCCGCAGATCATCTTCGCCCAAGGGCTGGGCAGCCTGATCGGCTACGACGCCCTGCGCCGGTCGGTAGCGAAAAAAGGTTCGGCACTCAAGCGCATCGATGGCCGCGTGTTCGTCAGCTTCGGCTCACCGATTGCTCTGCCGTTGGTAATGCGCGAAGTGTGGGGCGGGCGGGTCCTGCGTCTGAGCGAAAACGGTCGAGGCATCCGCCGTTGGTTCCACCTCTACAACCCCAACGACGGCTTGCTGACCCGACCAATCACCTCGCCGGATTCGGCGCGGGTCGACCTGCAAACCGAGTTCAGCGTGCCGCTGCGCGATGACCTGCTCGACCTCAATCACGCCGCCCAGGCCTACTTGTCGTCACCCACCAGCCAGACCAGCCTCTGGCCACAACTGGCCCGCGACGTGGTGGCCGCACGCGCGCTGGAAGTGCCGGCGTTCCTGTCCCGCAGCGGCCAACGCAAACGTCGCGCCCTGGTGGTCGGCATCAACGATTACCCCGACCCGAGCGCACGCCTCGATGGCTGCATCAACGACACCTACCTGATCAGCCGCATGCTCCAGGAAAGCGGTTACGACGCCGGTGATATTCGCTTGCTACACGACGCCCGAGCGACCCGGGCCAACTTCGTCGAGCGCCTCGAATGGTTGGTGGAAGGCGCCCGCGCCGGCGACGAGCGTGTGCTGTTCTACTCCGGCCACGGCACTCAACTGCCGGTTTACAGCAGCAGCGGTGAAGCCGACTGCATGGACGAAACCCTGGTGCTCCACGATTTCGACTGGGACGACGAAAGCACCCACTTCACCGACAAACTGTTCCGCCAGTTCTACAGCCACCTGCCATTCGACCCGGACGGCCACGGCGCCAAACTCACCGTCATGTTCGACTGCTGCTACGCCGGCGGCATGACCCGCGGCAACGGCCGCGTGCGCGGCATCACCCCACCCAGCGACATCCGCCACCGCATGCTGCGCTGGGACCCCTACGCCGGCGACTGGGACCGCCGCGTCTACGCCGTCGACGCCGACCGCCGCGACTTCAGCGAACAAGACAACAAAACCCGCGGCCTCACCCGCACCCGCACCACCCAAGGCGCCGCCACCGGCCTGCGCCCCGAGAAAAAAGCCCAACTGCTGCGCCAAGGCAAACTCTACGGCCACCACGGCCCCTACATGCCCCTGATGCTCTACGCCGCTCGGGAAAATGAAAAAGCCAATGAGTATGAGGTGGGCTCCAGCAGCTACGGCGCCTTCACTTATGCCCTGGTCGAACAACTGCGCAAATTGCATCAGGAGGATGCGACGTTGGGGTTTGATCAGTTGATTGAACGGGTGGGAAGTGTGCTGAGTGCGAGGTCATTGGGGCAGACACCAGAGATTGTCGGGCCGAGCGGGGTGAGGGCGGCGGTGTGTCCGTGGCGGATTAGTGGGTTGGGGAAATGATGCTTTAGCGGTATCGCGGGCAAAGAAAAGGGCTGCAGGAAAATCCAGCGGCCCTGATAACACCAACGTTCCCAAGCCAGCCGCCGAACCCCTGTGGGAGCGAGCTTGCTCGCGATTCTCAAAATCAACACAACAACCAAGCCAGCCACCCACTTTGTGGCGAGGGGGCTTGCCCCCGTTGGGCTGCGAAGCAGCCCCAAATACTGCAACTCAGGTGCATCAGATAAACCGAATTGTGCGGATTGACGGCTACTCGCCTCAAAAAAACTGGCTGTCTGAAACTCGGACAGCCAGTTTTTTTGAGGGGGGAACAATCAGTACCCACGCATCACTCGTGAAGCCTTCCGCCACCACGATTCACGCCGATTGAATGGATCATCCGCCAGAACACACGGCATATCCCGCAACCGAATCCAGGGTTCATTCTGCCAGTGCAGCATACCGAGCGACATTTGAGGCCAATCAAGCACACTCAACGTCGGGCGCTCCACCATGCGCGACGGCCGCGCATCACGCAGTGCAGGCACCACCTGATGAGTCAACCACTCTCGCAGCAATCGATTCTCAGGGCAGTAGTGATAAATCAACAACGCATACATACCTGACTCGCTCACCATCAAACGCTCTTTAGCGGCGCCATAGAGGTCGACGAGCATCAATTGCCTCTGGTCCGCATCGAGCTTGCGCGTCACGCGCTCATCAAGGTGTTTACCCATAAGTCGCCCGAGATCATGCGCGCAGAACCACGCCTGATTCTCCAAAAGAAGGGCATGCAGATGGACGTTGTGACGAGTGAAAAGGGTAGGGGTGAGTGATTCAGGCATGGCGGGCCTCCTGGAGCGGAAGCGCGTGGCTGGATCTGTGGGTACGGCGATTCACCTTCATCGTGAAGGTCGGATGGTCAGGCATTTCCTTTACCTCTGGCTGCTTTCTTAGGGCATTCGTTAAGGGTGTCGGGAGCTAAGAAACCCACCAGAGACGGGCCGGACATATTCCCCTTTCGGGTCTTGTATTCGCCCACTCCCGACATAACGGGGATTTTCTCGCAGGCGTAGAGAAACCGCAGACGAAAAAAAGCCGCATGACTGTCGGGTGCGGAGGGCCGCTCTGGTTTGTAGAGTTTCTTAGGCTCGAAGCCGAGGGTAGGAGGATCAGGTGGCTCCGTCAACCCACAGTTCGTTACATAAATTTCGGAACACAAGGATCGCTGGACAACGACGAAGAGTGAATTAGACTGGCTGTATATACAGTGATTTTCGTTTGCAAATTCTTATCCTTATCCCCGTCGTGCGTCATCAACCCAAATGTTTGGGAGCCCAAGAAATTTCATTTACTTTGAAGTCTCAAGGGCTAGAATGGTGACCATTCGTCACAGCTTTGACCCAGAGGATCTCGGGCTCATGAATCTTTTTGAAACACCATCTTTTGAATCCTTGAGTGAAATGAGTTCGCGCTCCCATGACACAGATACCCATCCAGCCACTGATCTCGCACTGCTTCATAAGCTGCTGGAAATCTATGATCAAGGTCAGCTCGCTGAGATTCTCAACGATGTCAGTCCGACTCACTGGTGTCGTGAAACCATAAATCGCTGGGTCAAAGGTAAAGCTTCACCAAAGCTTTCTCATATCGAATTCACTCGCCTGGAAGCTCTTTTACCCAAGCGTTTGAACCATAAACCTTCGTTTACCTTTATTGATCTTTTTGCCGGTATCGGGGGCATCAGAAAAGGTTTTGAAGCCATCGGTGGCGAATGTCTGTTCACGTCCGAGTGGAACAAATACGCAGTCAAAACCTACAAGGCAAACCATTTTTGCGATCCGGTTCGGCATCGCTTCAACCTGGATATTCGCTCGGTCACTCTTTCGGACAAGCCCGAAGTGAGTGATGAGGAGGCGTACAGGCATATTGATCGTGAGATCCCTGATCACGATGTTCTGTTGGCAGGTTTTCCATGCCAGCCGTTCTCCCTGGCAGGTGTATCCAAGAAAAACTCCTTGGGACGCAAACACGGTTTTGAATGTGAAACCCAAGGCACTCTGTTTTTTGATGTGGCCCGGATTATTGCTGCAAAGCGGCCAGCCGCGTTCTTGCTTGAAAACGTGAAAAACCTCAAAAGCCACGATAAGGGCAATACGTTCCGGATCATTTGCGAGGCTCTCGATGAACTGGGCTACGAGGTTGCCGACGTCAATGCGCCGAAGGGAACAGATCCAAAAGTCATTGATGCACGACACTTCCTGCCACAGCATCGCGAGCGAATCGTGCTGGTAGGTTTCCGTCGGGACCTGAATGTTCACCAAGGTTTCACGCTACGCGATATCAGCAAACTGATACCCAAGCAGCGACCTAGCTTCGGTGATTTACTTGATAAGGAAGTGGACAGCAAGTACATCCTGACACCAAAGCTTTGGGACTACCTTTATCGGTATGCCGAAAAACACCGCGAGAAAGGCAATGGTTTTGGCTTTGGTTTGACTCGTCCGAATGATGTGGCGCGCACGCTCTCCGCTAGATACCACAAGGATGGGTCGGAGATTTTGGTAGACCGCGGTTTTGTGGAGAGCCTGGATTTCAACAGTGAACTGAATCAGATCAATCGGCCACGTAGGCTTACTCCACATGAGTGCTCACGCTTGATGGGCTTCGACAAGCCGGGCGAAAGCAATTTTGTGATACCTGTATCTGATACCCAAGCTTACCGTCAATTTGGTAACTCGGTTGCCGTCCCGGTTTTTGAAGCTGTGGCTCGGCTTATGAAAGATCGTATTTTGGCTGCAAAGGAAAAGACTGCTGACACGGAGCGACCACAGTTGGAGTTTGCCCTTCCCGAGTGAGGAGATACCCCTCCAGCAGTAAGTCCGGAGCGCTTGTGCTCCGGCGCGTCGATCGACATTCTCGAATGCATCGGATAGCTCACATCCAACCTTGAGAGTACTCGCTCCTAAGGTATACAAAGGGATGGAGCTATCGATTGCGTGGGGGTGGGTTTTTGGTCGATATTGTGGATGTGGCAACACGCTCTCGAATGATGTCTGGCATTCAGGGTAAAAATACCGAGCCAGAAGTTTTAATCCGCAAAGCCTTGCATGCACGTGGCTTTCGCTTCCGTTTGCACGTTAAACATCTCCCCGGTAAACCTGATCTGGTCTTACCAAAATACAATGCAGTGGTGTTTGTGCACGGCTGCTTTTGGCATGGACACACCTGTCGATATTTCAAAGTCCCCCAGACGCGACCTGATTTTTGGTTGGAAAAAATCGGTAAAAATCAGATCAGAGACCGATCCCATGAAGCGTCCCTGTTGGGGCAAGGGTGGAGGGTTCTTGTTGTTTGGGAGTGCGCCGTAAGGTCAATGAAGCGAGAGAAATCCCTTTTATTGATTGACCTCATGGCTGAGTGGCTGATAAACGGTAATGAATATTTACAGATAGACGAAAACGCATGTTCACTGACCGCATTAGTGACTACTTCGAAGGTGTAGCCGCCAAGTACTTGAGCGCTGTGGATGCAGATCCAGGCCGCTCTCATCAGCACGAAATCGGTGGCCTTCCTGCCGCAGGATTTAAGCAATACCTAGGTACTCCCGGGAAGAACCAGGAGTATCGATTCAAAACCAAGCAAATTTATTTTACGGATGAATCTGTTGCGCCCGATATCTGCGAAGGGATGGTCACTTGGTACGACTGTCGGCGAAAGCAACCTCATCGAAGCGCTGAATTTCGTCTCTATTACAATACGAATGCAGTAACCGAGTTGCTTGAAGAGGGGGATTTTCTTCTGGTAGCGAAGATGCGTGATGGATCATTGCTGATGATTTTCACACCAGCAGGTAGCACGGTTGAAAGCCAATTGCGGCTTCTGTTCGGTCTGGATCACGTAGACGAAAGCTTCACATCGGGAACGCTGGACTCTGTGCAGTTGCTTTTACCATTACGGTTAATGCTAGAAGATTTAGGAATTGAAGTAAGCCGAATTGAAACGGGAGATGATGTTTGGCTTGAACAACTCGTTCATTTGTTTGGCGGAAAGGCTTTTCCAACGACTTCTGCATTCTCGATATATGCGAGAAAATCTATTGAAGAAATGGTCGATCCTCTAGGCTGCCCCGATCAAACCATCCTTGATTGGATGGAGCATGAAGAAAAGCTTTTTCGTATCTACGAGCGGCATTTGGTTCAGCAGCGACTTCGCAGTGGTTTTGGCGAGGCGGGTGATGATGTAGATGAGTTCATCAGTTTCTCTTTGAGCGTGCAAAATCGTCGGAAATCCAGGGTGGGCCATGCATTTGAAGGACATCTGGATGAAATCTTCCGATTGCACGGTTTGCGCTTTCAGCAAGGGCGAGGCAAAGGATTAACAACTGAAAATAACTCTAGACCTGATTTCATATTTCCGGGCTTTGCTGAGTATCGTGACCCTGCGTTTCCTCCTGAGAAGCTATTTATGCTAGGGGCAAAGACAACCTGTAAAGATCGTTGGCGCCAGGTTTTGAGCGAGGCTCACAGAATTACCGAGAAGCACTTGGTTACGATGGAAGCTGCTATTAGCGAAAGTCAGACTTTGGAAATGCGATCTCATGGATTGCAGCTTGTAGTACCCGAAAAAATACAAGCGACCTATTCCGGTTCACAGAAAGGCTGGTTGATGGCGCTTGAGAGTTTTATTGCCCTTACGAAAGATCATGGGTGTAGCCGATCACGACGTTGATTGGCTATGCTTTTTGGCTTGAGTGTTACCGTCGATGGCAGGAAGCAAAATGTCCAAGTATTCGCAGTGGGACCACCCGATATTTAAAGTTTTGCGTAGCGGCGAAATAGGCTTTGCAAAAGGTCATCAGTCGGGCTTCAGAGTCCCTGTTGAACTTCGTAAGTATATGCCTGTATTGCCGGGAGAGCCGACTTCTAGTGTGCCTACAATCGCTGTCCCATTAGCGGCTGAACTTTATCTTAATGGGAAGCACAAGTTTTCGGTTTTGACTAACTATCGGATACAAACATGGGGCGGCACTAGGCTCGGAGAAACTAGAATAACGGCAAATGTCATGGGGCTTTTGAATTTGGCGAAAGAGAATGATGTCATGCTGATCTCCCGCCGGAAGGGTGAAGTAGACATATACCGACTAGAGCTAATTAATAGGGGAGACCCGAAATTTAGAAAAGTTGCGGGGTTGATTGCAGGCCGATCGTGGGGTGTGCTTGATATCCAGCATATACCGCTTTCCCTGGCGGATGAATATAATACAGCCGTCGAAGCGGAGGAGATTCGTGAAAGGCTTCCGTTTACATTATTTGATATCGAGAAAAAAACTTCGGTTTCCTCTGAAACGAAAATATCCAGGTCAAAAGCATTCCGTAAAAGAGTGCTCCAGCACTACGACTACAAGTGCGTCTTATGCAATAGCGGCATGAAAAGTGCTGGCGAGGCTTCAGAGCTTGATGCTGCGCATATTGTACCAAGGTCGGTATTGGGAGTGGATGATGTCAGGAATGGACTAGCTCTGTGCAAACCGCACCACTGGGCATTCGATCTTGGGCTTTGGTGCGTAGACACCGAGCAAAATGTAAAGGTCGCAAAAAACTCAGCACAAATTTCTGAAAATAGAAACCTCGTCGTTAGGGATGGCCAAAGGCTGGACGAGTTTTGTGGAAACAAGCTTGTGGCGCACCCGGATGCCCTTACGTGGCATCGGAAGAACAGATTTAGTGATAATAACTAACTCTGAGTCCGGAGAGCGGAGTATCAGCTTTTACAACTTGTGGTGCCGAAATCTTTACGATCGACCTTTTCGGTGACCTAGCAAGTCTGGCATATGGATCCTGCCTCCAACATCGTATTCTCTCGGTCCGTTCTCGCTTAGATGAACGTGGGTTGGGCTAAACCAGGTGGCGTCAGTTTGACCTGCTCGACGCCACCCGGCATTCCACGCCCAGACTTCGCAGATTAATGGGCTGTGACGGATATTGCACTTTCGAAGGCTGTAACAATGGTCATTTCCAGTTGGTCGTCATCAAGGTAGGACAGGTCGATGATTTCGTTCCGGATGCGAAGTATTTTGATGGCCTTTCGCATAATGTTTTCCATCGTACCTTTGCCGGTCTTGATTGATGCTCCGATCCAGCCTTCGGCTATTGCGGTTGTAAGGCGCCGACTGCTGGCAATTGCGGACCTTTCGAAAATCTGGACCATTGCATCTTCGGGCAGTGCTTTGACGAGGCCCCAGCGATCTGGGTGATCGCTTCCCCGGTCTAAGCCAGTTCCACGAATCCAGAGTCGCTGGAACGTATTGCGATTTCCACCGGTGAATCGATTGCGACTTTCCCCGGGAAAACGCCAGCTGACAAGCTCAGGGGCAATGACTGTCGTGAGAAAAGCCCAAACATCGTTCCTAAGGGCTTCTCCACTCTGTAGTTCAGAGATTTGAGCCAAATAAACCGCGGCTTCTTGGTCGAACTCGGCTTTGGCACTCTGGCTCGTAGCGGCAGGGAAGCCTGCTCTTACAGCAATTGCCTTTAACTCACGGCCAATTGCTATCGCGGCAGCTCCCGCTTTGTATCCTCCGCTGGGAGCAAACGACAGTACATCCGAGTAATCCGACAGCACATTGAGGGTAGCGCTAGTAGTCACGCCAGTTTGGAGGGAGCGCGCCAATGCGGTGTCCACCCCGATTGGTTTAAGGCGAGGGAGTAGTGCGACGGCCATTATTCTTCGCTCCCTAACTCGGCGGCTGCGAGAATGGACGCGTGAAAACGTCCCGGATACCTGCTACGGATAGTTCTGATAACATCCCGACTCTGTCCACGGAAGGCCGTTTCAATCCAGACCCGCGCTTGTTGGCCGATGGACCCTTCCTCAAAGCCTGAGAGAAAGTCTTCTTCGTTATCGTGTTCGAGCGCAACCGAAATGATTTGGGTCATGACGTCAGCGACAATGGCCTGAAGGAGTAAACGGTCGCCATCTACAAAGCGCTGCGAAACCTCCTCAATGTCGGAGTTGACGTATAAACGCACATTGCCGCCGAAGTCCGCGTGAAAGTTCGATGGGTCCCAAACCACGTACCACGGCGCATTTTGCTCAGGCATGCCCTGAAAGGTATCTGTAAAACTGGTGAGCTCGATCGGGAAGCGCGAGCTGCCCCCGTCTTCAAGAAGTATGCGGCGGTCGGATTGCCACAGTTTCGCACCTTTTAGAGCCGGGGATAAAGGCTTGCCTGACCCGATGGGACCTTCGAATAGTATCCGCACTTCAAGATGCAGCTGCGATGAGAGAGTGTGACCAGCAAGTGTTGTAGCCAAGCGAATGTTCTTGTTTGTATGGCCGAGAATCCTGGTGCAGGCTCGATGGACCGCTCGTGGCATGGTGCCTGCCCCGGTTCCGACCATCAAGACTGCTGCCATCTGGAGCGTAGATTGGTCGAGGGCTAGATCGGTTGCGGCTTGTTCGAAGTTGACGTTGACCTCCACTCCGATTTCTAGGTCCTTCTCATAGTCCCAATTCTCTTGAATGTCCTCGAGAGGATAACGAGGCTGCCCTTGTTCGCCTATGGTCCACTCTCTGAGTTCAATTGTATTTTCTGAAAGCGTGAGAAATGGTAGAGCTATCCGTTTCATTGCTCACTCCCGCTGACAAACGCTAGGCGTACACCGACAGCGGCATCAGTCGGACAAAGTACCCAAACGGTCACAGTTCCGCTCTCTGTGCCTACATCAAGCACGCCTCCCTGTGCAGATTGCTTTGTGGCGTCTAGCTCCATCTTCAACACTCTGGATTCAAAGCCAGGCGGCAGATCAGTGTTGTCGGTCATACCTCCGTCGGCAATCAGCCGGGATTCGGCAATGATCTTCAGCCTTGTATCCGCCTCGTCATTGCGTAACTCGGCCTGAAAAACCGCGCATGGTTGGCTTTTTTCGCCAGCTTCGAGCCGGATGAACCAAGGGGTTGATATGGAAAGGTCGTTACGCTTACGAGACTGGCTGCCACCCTGGGTGGGTGGTTTCCCCGGTCCTTTGCCTGAGGCAGCATCGAGAAGGCTCCCTAGTTTCGCTGCTGTCTTCGCCAGCGAGGGGCCTTTGGTACTAGTAGCTGCGACAGCTGACAGGGCTGGCGCCGCATAGTTCTTGGCATAGTGTTCAAGTCGCTTGAGTGCGACTCTTACGAATGATTTTGAGTCCCCGCTTGGGAGCATGTCCGGTACCCAATCATCATGGGCGGGCGGCTCTGCCTTCGCGAACGCTTCTTCCACTGCTTCCTCATCGGAACATATAAAGACTCCTGCCCATTCATAGCGTGCGTCAGGGAATGGGTCACCATAAATGTATTTTACGACGAGTTCCACGGGCCGCATCACAGCTATATGACTCGCCTGTGGGGGCACATTTGTATACTCATCAAGTGCTGCGCCACAGCGTGTTGCGCGCATGCCTCTTTTAAATGCCAGCGCGCCCAGAAGCTTGTGCGGTTTGTCGCGTTGTATTCGGATCACTTCACCGTCGGCCTTCCGGTGCTCCGCAATGGCAGATGCAAAAAGGTCCAATGGAGGAAACTGCTCAGGAGTAGGAAGCGCCACTTCCTCTTCTTCGATGAACAGGCGGATGTCGAGCTTTCGATTCGCAGGTGTGCTCGCCGTCAATCGCGGCCAGAAATTCCACAGAATGGTTTCTATGATTTCATGCTCAGGCGGCCGAGCCTCTTTATCCATGTGAGGATCAAGAATCATCACAGTCATCCCGGTTTGCCCATCCCCGCGTGACGGCATGCCAAGCGACGATGACAATGTGGCAGCCGTTTCGCCAGTAGCCGGATCGATACCGCCTTCACCGTCTTTAAGGCCCCACCAGTGGCGTCCGGTAAAGCGTTTTCGTTTGCCGTCAGGTGCAACTGCATCAAAAGCACTCCCAAGATGGCAGCCCATAAACCGCCTCACTGGTAAATTGCTAACAGTTGTCTGAGTATCCACAAGAATGCTGGAGCAGGCACTCATGGCATACAGCGACGTTTTTCCATAACCGTAAGTACCGCCACCATGATGAGTATCCCGTGTCACCCCAACGTTGCGCAGGAAGTTCACGAAATCCAGCGTCTCTTCACCTTCGGCGGCTGCGTCTCCAGAGGTTGGACCGCCCAAGCCTGTCGTGTTGAAGTCGCAGATTTCGAATACTTTCAGATTGGGTTTCGCGATCGAGTTCAGAACGGTTTCCTGCGTCTGATCACACAAAATGTGGTCGGATAGGACATGCTGAAGAAGAAAAGCCTGTTGCTCTGGCGTCAGTGTGCGATAGCGGACATGAATGGATGGACCGTTACCGAGGCGGCCTGCATCGATACTGTTCTGGATGGACTCGCGAAGCACCGTCTGTAAAAGGTCCTGCGCAGGGCAGCCAAGCAACTTTCTGAATCCATCGGCGGCGATATTCCCAGTCCGGGCAAAAGGTTCGCTGAACAGTTCCAGATGTGTCATCCCGCGATCCTCTCAAAGGCAGTGCGTCTTTCGCTTTCTGAAAGCTCATATGCGGTTGCGTGCGTCAGGTCTATGGAATATTCAAGGTCGCCTACACCGGATGGGAGCGAACCTGAAGCAAAGCTGGCACGAGTAATCCCCGGGAACCCCGGTACTACCTGAAAAACAGTCATTACGGGGCTGGAATAGGTTATGCGATTCCACTCTGGGGCACTTGGGTTCTGGCAGCCGATCCCGGCAAGGCGCTGTTGAAGTGTAGATTTATCCACGAAAATGTCATGCAGTCGCTTGACTAGAGCAGCCACAGAAAGCTCGCCGTCCTCCGCTCGCTCGATTTTGATGTGAGCCAGAGTCAGTGATCCCCCAGTAGGCGGTTCCAATTGGTCAATGCCATGAATGGACACGCGGGTCGCGTCCAGGCGGCGGGATGTTTTAACTTCGAGGGCATGGACGTGGCGACGAAAATCATGGCGTTGCTCAAGAGGGCCCACCCAGGTTTCGATTGCAGTGCAATTGATGCTCGCCAGTTCATGAAGTATGAACAGTTCACCGACCAGGCCCAGAATGGCACTTTCAGTAATTTCCGGTCCTGAAACTGCTTTCAGTAACTCTTGAAAGTCATGAATAGCACTGGTGACCGCGGCATTGGGGGAGACACCATTTTCCACGCGCCGCAGAATGGCTTCTACCAGTTCTGCGAATACCGGATCCAGCGCTCGCTCCAAGCACATGATGTCGATAAACAACACGTTTTTGCCAGCGACCGCGAGACTGGTGATTGAAACTGATAATTTGTCGGTAGATGGAAGCCGCCCAGGATATCGCCCACTGGTAGGGACCAAAAGGCGAGGCTCACCGTTAAGGGTGATGGCGTAACGCGCCGCACCAAAGCCGGTATTGATGCCGGAGTCGATAGTCGGGATGTCAATTACACCGTCACCCAATGCGCTGGCCCGGAGGTGCGACCAGCGTTCTAGAGGCTTATGCATTGATCGTCTCTGCCTCTTCTGCTGCAATGAGCTCTTCAATCTCTTCGTCGACCTTCTCGGCGACGGCGACGTCCAGCTCGACTGCGTAGTACGAACCTGCACGGTCCTGGGCACCTGGAAACACGATGCCGATGCCAATGAGGTCGTCTGTGGCGTCCAGTGCTACGCGATTGTCCGAGCCTGCTTTTGAGGGCGACTCTCGGTCAATTACGTATAGAAGGAGTAAGGGAAGATCAGGTCGGCGTTGCTTGAACGCAGACCATGAGTCGCTATCGTCTTCATTGGCGGGGCTCACCGCATCAATGAGAATGTCGTTTTTCGACATCAATGCTTTGATGTCGGCATAGCTCTTTTCCGAAGCAGCAAGTCTGGCACGGCGGTTGGTCGGGACTTTGCCCAGAGTCCCAAGCGCTTTTCTCGATAGGTTCGATCCAGGAGTGATGAAACCTACGTTCCATTCCAGCAACTGTTGCTCCACTTTATCAATGTAGGCCAACAGCATTACTCTCTTCAGATCCATGTGCTGGTCGCAGATTTCATAAGTTTTCAGAAATTTGCGGATCGTCCCCAACTGCACGCCTTGCGCGAGCTTCCTGTTGCCCAAGTCGTTGATGTTGTCGGCACCGATATCGTCGACCAGTTGCTCTGCGGCTGACCAGTTGGCGCTGACGATGCGTTCGCTTTGATGATGAAAGCGAATCGTTTGTACATGCCGGCCTTCGAAGCTAATGCTGGTGCGGAAGGCGTGGCGCATTTTCGATGCTGAAGTAATAGCCATCCCTGGAATGGCGCGCACCTTTACAGCGAATTCTGCAGGTGTCGTTTTATATTCGCGGTACATGCGGATGTCGTCGCGAATTTCTTCTTCAATGCGTGCTAGCGCTCTGAAACTAGAGATCAGCTCTTCAGTAGTCCAAAGCCGCGGAAGATCTTCGTAACCGCCGCGATAGCCAAACCAGCGCCCCATCTGTAGCAACGTGTCGTACTGCATTGAGGTGCGGAGGAAAAACGAAACGGAAAGGCCTTCAATCGTGAGGCCCCGGGCAAGTACCGCGCCTCCGATCACCACATAGGTTTTCGGACCCTTGGAGTAGTCCAGCCGCTTATCGCTGACGCCGTTTTCGATTGCAATCTCTAGCGTCTTCAGAGTTTGTTGAAGATGCGGCATCAATTTTTTAACTGTGAGGGGATTAGCATCTCCTTCTAATGGAACTGCTTTGGTTTCATCGTTAAACGTCTTGATTAGCTTCGCGGAAATCGCTCCGGTTCCACTACTCAAATCGGTGTTGTGCGTTATTAGCCATCCCGAAATGACCTCATCCATCCCGTCATGCTGAGCAATCAGCGGGGACGTATGAATGAGCATCGACATGTGATCTCCTGCCTGGCCTCTGGCCCGGCGTATGGCACACGAAATCAGAAACCAGAGAAGCGCCTGTTCTAGCTCTTCGGTCATCTGTGGCTTGAAAGCTTTGTCCGTCGCCCGTGCGGGACGCAATATCTTCAGCTTCTCCACAGGAATGGTCCGGATCATGTCCCGGCCGGCTTCCGCCGCACTTTCGTTGTCGGCGTCCTTCGGATCGAAACCGAACACTTCTCTCGCACCGAAATAGTTTTTGGAACGGGGCAGTGCCGTGATGAAGTCTTCCGGATAAAGGTCATCCAGCTCACCTTTATTGCGTGGATACGGATCGATGAATACGTTCGCGAAGGGGGTGGCGGTATAGCCAACGTAGGACACTGCCGGAAGGGCCCTGATGATTTTTCGGATCTCTTCGTTGATTCGGGTCATGTCCTCATCATTGTTGGCTGCATTGACTGACGCCTGATCGCATTCGTCGTCAATGATAAGGACCTTGAGTTGGGCTAACACACTGGTCGAAGTACATCGTCCTTTGTCGTCGATGATGGTTCTGCGAAAGGCCTCCAGCCGCGAGGCAACTTTTTTCATGACGACTAGTTGCGCGCGACCCGATACGGGCAGAGTGAAATGTCGGTTTGCCGGGATTACGAAGTCTCCGTTCTCATCTTGCTCGGTATACAGCTGCCACATGTGCCGATACCGATCCACGACGTCGCTTTCTATTCGGCTTTGGGTCTGAGCCCTGAGTTTATTTGTGACGCCGGCGAGAAGTACGATTAGGTTATAGCCAGCATCGACCGCCTTAGCGATAACGGCCGTCATGTTGGCCGTCTTGCCGGACTGCACATAGCCCACAACCAAACCACGGTGACGGAATTCCGCAGCAGCGGGATTGGCCAGTAAGGAAACAACCTCGGACGAGCTTTTATCGATTGATTTGACGGCGTCCTCGTCCCATCCCTTGACATTATCAAGGTAGCCTTCCAGCGCTGGCCAATGGATGTCCCGGGCATTCGGGCCGCTATACCACTCGTCTCTAGGCTTGAAAAGTGAGTTGTGACGCAGGATTTCAACATTTCCCAGCGAAGCAGTCACACGCTCCAGTGCGATGGATAGGTTGCGGTCCATATCGGCTGAAAACGTCATGCCAAATACAGCGGCATCGCGTTTGATCGCTTCAGCCGCCATAGCGGCGTTTTCGTGGGTGGGGAGTTTTTCGCGAATCTGTTTTTCGAATATGTCAATCTGAGGATCTGTCATAGAGCTTCCTGTAAGGCCGATGGCCAATACCAAAAAGGCAAAGCTCCAGACATCCTGTGTGTCGTCTGGCTCATCCCTGCCATAGTGAGTTTGCCGTCGTGCACGATTTCTGTCCTGACTGAGCAGGCGTTAAGGCCTGTCCTGAGGGAACTGATCTGGGCACAATCATCGGCTGGTAGCACCGTAACATCAAGGGCCTTTGTAGCGACAGCTGACACAAAAAAAGACCGCCTTTCGGCGGCCTTTTCAAGAGTGCTCGGTTCAGCAGGAATCAATCCCAGCTAAGCGCACCACCGGTTTGGTATTCAATCACTCGCGTCTCAAAGAAATTCTTCTCCTTCTTCAAGTCCATAATCTCGCTCATCCAAGGGAACGGGTTAGTCGTCCCCGGATACTCTTCCTTCAAACCGATCTGCGAAAGACGACGGTTAGCGATGAACTTCAGATAGTCCTCCATCATCGCCGCATTCATGCCCAACACGCCACGAGGCATGGTGTCACGAGCGTATTCAATCTCCAGCTGAGTACCCTGCAGAATCATCTGCGAAGCTTCTTCCTTCATTTCAGCATCCCACAAATGCGGGTTTTCGATTTTGATCTGGTTGATCACGTCGATGCCGAAGTTCAGGTGCATGGATTCGTCGCGCAGGATGTACTGGAACTGCTCGGCGACGCCGGTCATCTTGTTGCGGCGGCCCATGGAGAGGATCTGGGTGAAACCGCAGTAGAAGAAGATGCCTTCCAGGACGCAGTAGTAGGCGATCAGGTTGCGCAGCAGTTCTTTGTCGGTTTCGACGGTGCCGGTTTCGAACTTCGGATCGGAGATCGAACGGGTGTATTTCAGGCCCCAGGTGGCTTTTTTCGCGACCGACGGGATCTCGTGGTACATGTTGAAGATTTCGCCTTCATCCATGGCCAGCGATTCGATGCAGTACTGGTAGGCGTGGGTGTGGATCGCCTCTTCGAAGGCCTGGCGCAGGATGTACTGGCGGCATTCCGGGTTGGTGATCAGGCGGTACACGGCCAGGACCAGGTTGTTGGCAACCAGGGAGTCGGCGGTGGAGAAGAAGCCGAGGTTGCGCATCACGATGCGGCGCTCGTCGTCGGTCAGGCCTTCCGGGTTTTTCCAGAGGGCGATGTCGGCGGTCATGTTGACTTCTTGCGGCATCCAGTGGTTTGCGCAGCCGTCCAGGTACTTCTGCCAGGCCCAGTCGTACTTGAATGGCACGAGTTGGTTGAGGTCGGCGCGGCAGTTGATCATGCGCTTTTCGTCAACGGCGACACGGGCGGAGGCGCCTTCGAGTTCGGCGAGGCCTTCGGCGACGTCGAGGGAATCCAGGGCAGCCTTGGCGCGGGCAACGGCGGCGGAGTCAGACGCGGTCACGGCACGGGCTTCCAGGGCGGCGGCACCGCCAGCGCTGTCGAGACGGTCCATGTTGGCTTCGGTGGCGTGGCCAGCGTTGGCGCTCTTGACTGCTACTTCCGTGTCTTCTTTGTCGAATTCGTCCCAGCTCAGCATGACGTGTCGTCTCCTGCGTGAGGGCCAGTGTGCCCGTGTGAAAATGTATAGGTCGGTTTTTCACACGGCCTTACTGGCCGCGTTGGATCTAAAGGAATCGTTTTTTGCAGCAGCTATACGCAGGCATCAAACAGAATTTTGTACGGGGTTCCGAGAGCCACTGATGGGCGCAGCAAGCTTTGATCGCTTGTGCGGGGCTTCAGACTGGCTTTCATCCCTGTAAGGGAATATTGCAGGCCCGTTTAAGGCCGCATTATAGGGAAGTTTTGCGTGCTGTGGTGCGGCGAAATGGCTCACGGATCGGTCGACGGCGACCGTTTTTCGGTCAGAGTGAGGGTTTACAGGGCTTTGAACGACGTTGGCGGGGGAAGATTTTTTTTCCTGATTTTTTGCCCTGGATTATTTTTGCTCAAGAAATAACCAAAAAAGGCTTTTTTCACTACATCTTGTGTTTCGGTGGGGTTTTCTCAGGCTCCAGACACAACTAAGCCCGACCGAAGCCGGGCTATGGAGTCACGCTGGCGGATCAGCTCAGGCGAGCTGCACCGATGTGGTCGGCACCATCGGCTGCGAAGGACGCCGAACCGGTGTGGTCGTAACCGTCGGAAGCGACAGCCGCTTCGCTGGTGTAAGCGGCAGAGCCGGTGCGGTCGTAACCATCGGCGGCGAAGGTGTTGGCAGCCAGGACGGAGAGGGTCAGGGCGAGGATCAGTTGGGTTTTCATGGTCATTGCTCCAGTTTCGTAGGCGTTGTTTGTCTTGGGTTGCAATTGATTCTACGCCTGCTAATTCGATTAAAAAGCGCAAATAAATGCTTAAAGCAATCGATTAAATCGATCATTAAGGTTCGGCGCTTCATCTGCCTGATCGCGGCGGGTGGGTCGAACCTTTTGGGGGAGGGGTGAAGCAGGGAGTCAGCCGTTAGAGCAACCGTTGCCCATCATGCTGTAGCGCAGGATATGCCGTTGACCGTGGGAATCTTCGTATTCCATTTTCATTGGCACAACTTCACAAACGTTCGGGGCTTCGCTCATGGAGATTACTTTGGCGATGTCCAGATTCATTGAGTAAGTGTATTCCTCAACGGGCGGTTGTTGCTGCGCGACATCAGCCGGGACCTCGCTTGCCATGGCGGTTACGCACACGCTGCCGAGGGCCAGAACCAATAAAGCTTTCATTTGAATTTTACCTTTCCAAGGTCGAGAGGGGGCACGCAACCCTTTTGAGATTGCGTGTGGAACTTCAGTACCAGGGTGTTTGATTAACTGCCTTCGTGGGGGCTGCAACTTGGTTAATCAGATTGCCTTGTTGGCGTGGCAGATTTTAGGGGGCGCGGATACGTTCATATAGAGGTGGTTTTGATAAACACCTTTGACAGATCCTGTAACAATCCCCGGTCTGTGTGGGTCTCAGACTTTAAATGGGTGTCCTTAAGTGCCCCATCGCGAGCGAGCTGAACTGGTCAACTAATTTTGGACACCAGTTACGGTT